>CAYRVG010000014.1:0-11620 GCA_964427765.1 uncultured Candidatus Cloacimonadota bacterium | reverse complement strand
CTTATTGATATCCAGAATCTTCTGCCTTTCCTCCTCTTTTGAAAGCCCTGATCACTTCTTTATTAAGCCTTGATCAAGCGTTAATAATCAAGGCTTGATCAAGGCTTGATAAACACTTGATTAACGCTTTGGCAGGAGGGGAAACGCGCGAAATGGTTGATTGAAATATAAGGAGAAGCTTAATAATCGCGCAAGGTAACCATCATATTTATTGTGGATATAAGTTCTTAGTAATATGCGGAGAAAATACTTGACAATATTTGTTTCTGATTTTGCTTGGAATTGTATTCTTTAGGAGGAATCATGGCAAGTAAACTGCTTACGGCTGTTCTGCTGCTTTGCGTTACGGCGCTTTTCGCGCTGAGTTCAAACACGAACTCAGACCCCTTCACTCTTGACACGGTGGATCCCGCCGTCACCATCATCGCGCCCAACGGAGGCGAGGAGTGGTACATAGGGGACACCAACGACATTTTATGGACCGCGGAGGATACCAACCTCACGCCCAACACCATCTGTCTCTGGTATAGCCTGAACGGCGGCGGGGACTACATTCTCATCGCGGAGAACACTGTCAACAGCGGAACCTACGCCTGGCAGATGCCGGACACTCAAAGCTCCAACGCGCTGGTGCGAATCCAGGCGCTGGACGATTTCGGCAATCAGGGCGAAGAAGCTTCCGCCGGGGCTTTTACCATCACCTACGTTCCGCCCGCGCCCCCCGAAAACCTGAACGTGGACATCAGCAACGAGGTCGACGCCGTCATCACATGGGATCCTGTGACCCAAACGATCTACGGCACGCCCATCACCCCGGACGGCTATATTGTTCTCTACAACGAAAGCCCCTATGAGGAAAACGACCACTTCTACTACTTCCTCTGGAACGTGACCTCCGGCACCAGTTTCACCCATCCCTGCGTGGCGGATTTCCGAGACCAGATGTATTACCGCGTGGTGGCCTACAAGGATTACGACGGCCGCCTGGCGGATATCCTTGCTTCCGCCAAAGCCAACCCGGCTCAGAAGCTTACCCTGGAAGGGATCAAAGCCCTTTTGCAGGCTGAACATGGAGGTGCCAAATGAGAAGGTATGATCATCCATCTCGCGCACGCCGTTCTGGCGCCGCTGTCGCGAAACAATGCTTCCTGGCCTGCGTGCTTATCTTTTTTGCTTACTCTGTCATGTTTGCCGTTCCATACGTTGAAAACATAACTGTGGCGCAGCGCGCCGACGGCAGCAAGATCGTGGACATCTCCTACGACCTCATTGCCGACGGGCGCGGCATGTGCGAGATCACCCTCAAGCTTTCAACGGACGGAGGGACCAGCTTTGACTATATTCCGGATCCCGCCAACCTGAGCGGCGACATCGGGGGAAGCATCGTTTCCGGAACCGGGAAAGCCATTGTCTGGAACGCCGGCGCGGAGGGGATCGACTTCGACGGCAGCCAATATATGCTGCAGTTCAAAGCTGATGACCACATTTTTCCCGTCCCGGAAAACTTCGCCTTCGTGCAGGGCGGGACCATCTATCCCGCCCAAGGCTCCTACACCGGAGGCTTGACGGTTTCCTCCTTCTACATCGACAAATATGAACTCACCAATGCCGAATGGAACGCGGTGATGGGTTCCGGCGGCGGAGACAATTATCCCCATGCCGATGTAAGCTGGTTTGGGGCCATCGAATACTGCAACCGCCGAAGCATCCAGGAAGATATTCCCCCTTGCTATACATACAATGACGGGATTGACTACGGCAGCGATCCCGATGACTGGCCCTCCGGCTGGAACAACAGCGACGCCAACGCTGCCAATGTAAGCTGCGACTGGGAAGTCCCCGGATATCGCCTGCCTTCCGAGGCGGAATGGGAATACGCGGCGCGGGGCGGACTTGATACGCATGGCTACATCTACAGCGGCAGTAACGACCTCAATCAGGTTGGCTGGTATAGTGGCAACAGCTACGGGTCCGTCCATTTTGTGGGTTGCAAGCAACCCAACGAACTGGGCATCTGTGACATGAGCGGCAACATTTACGAGAGGTGCTGGGATATAGACCACGGATCCTACCGCGTGATACGCGGCGGTAGCTATGGCCATGAGGAGTACTATTGCAGTGTTTTTACTCGAAGCGCGCTCTCGCCCACGGGCAGCTACGTCTACGTCGGCTTCCGCGTCTGCAGGAGTAGCCCTATAAATGATAACTTCGCGCTAGTAAAAGGCGGAACCATCTATCCCGCGGAAGGCCTTTACACCGGCGGCTTGACGGTTTACTCTTTCTACATCGACAAATATGAATTGACCAACGCCGAATGGAACGCGGTGATGGGCTCCAGCGGCGGAGACAATCATCCTCGCGCCGATGTTTCCTGGTTTGGGGCGATCGAATACTGCAACCGGCGCAGCATGCTGGTAGGGCTCTCCCCCTGCTATACATACAATGACGGGACTGACTACGGCAGCGACCCCGACGACTGGCCCTCCGGCTGGAACAGCAGCGACGCCAACGCTGCCAATGTAAGCTGCGACTGGAATGCAATCGGTTACCGCCTCCCCTCCGACGCGGAATGGGAATACGCGGCCCGGGGCGGGCTTGATACGCAAGGCTGCGCATACAGCGGCAGCGACGACCTCAACCTGGTGGGCTGGTATAATATGACCAGCTACGGTTATGCTCATCCCGTGGGCCAGCTTGCTCCCAACGAACTGGGGACCTGTGACATGAGCGGCAACGTTTTCGAGTGGTGCTGGGATGTAGAAAGCGGGTCAAACCGTGTGATACGCGGTGGTAGCTATAATAGCGGCTTGGGCGAATGCATCGTTTCTTATCAGACCTGGGGCAGTCCTACGAACAGCTTGGCCCAAGTAGGCTTCCGCGTTTGCAGGAGTATCCCCATACCTGATAACTTCACCTTCGTTGAAGGCGGAACCATCTATCCCGCCGAAGGCCTCTACACCGATGGGCTCACAGTCTCTGATTTCTACATCGACAAATATGAACTCACCCATGTTGATTGGAACGCGGTGATGGGCTACGGCGGCGGTGCCTATTATCCACACTGCCAAATTTCCTGGTTTGAGGCCATCGAATACTGCAACCGCCGCAGCATACTGGAAGGATTCACCCCCTGCTATACATACAATGACGGGACTGACTACGGCAGCGATCCCGACGCCTGGCCCTCCGGCTGGAACAGCAGCGACGCCAACGCTGCCAATGTAAGCTGCGACTGGGATGCAATCGGCTACCGCCTGCTCTCTGAGGCTGAGTGGGAATACGCGGCCCGGGGAGGGCTTGATACGCATGGATACACCTACAGCGGCAGCGACGACCTCGATCTGGTTGGCTGGTACAATTACAACAGCGGCGGCTCCTCCCATCAAGTGGGGCAGCTGGCTACCAACGAACTGGGGACCTGTGACATGAGCGGCAACGTTTTCGAGTGGTGCTGGGATGTAGAAAGCGGTTCCAACCGTGTGATACGCGGCGGTTTCTTCAACAGCCTTGCCGAGTACTGCACAGTTTCGTATCGGTACAGCTACGGCCCCACGCACATCTGCAACTACGTCGGCTTCCGCGTCTGCAGGAGCAGCCCTTGATTTTTGCTTTTTTCCCTTTTTGCCTTTTGCAGGTCCTGGGGCGAAGGGGAGCAGCTTTGAAGTGACCGACAAATTGGGGGTGCAGGGGGATTTATCCCCCTGCCCTCCACGATTTTTTAGGGAGGAAAATGTTCAGATTGATGTTGGTCCGGTTCAACCGTGACACATGTGAGTTCGAGGATCAGGAGTTCAACCGTTTTTGTCGGGAACACAGCGTGGTCCGGATCGAGAAAGAATTCATCAATAGCGAAGGAGACATCTATTACTCCTTTTTTAATTGAGTACCATGAGCGCCGGGAACGAACCGGCAGGCCAGACCTGGAGAGCCTTTCTGAGCTCGAAAAGGAGCAGTATGATAGGCTGAGGGTAATAAAGGTAATATTTGGTGCCCATGATCTTACTGGTATACTGCCGGCAAGTTGGGGAAGGATGCTGGTATTGTTCGCGGGATCGGAATTCCGCGCTACGTATGCCGCTTCTCAGGGGATGGCTGGAACCCGGAGCAGGCCGCCGCCATTCAGCGATCCTGCCCGCGGAGATCTATGGGCGGGGCTTTCCGGTGATGAATTTGACGAGGAGGTCCGGCTCGTAGCTGAGCTTATTTTGCCGCAGCCCGGGGAGGCCCATGTCCTGCTCGCGGTTGACCCATTTGTATTTTGGCTGAAGGTATTTCGCGGTTTCCCAATTGATCATCTGGGCGCTGCCCTTCATGTCCGGATCGAATTTCTCGAAGTGGATCGTGGCCATATCCCGGTTTTGCCGGCTGAAGATGGAATAGGCGGAGATCAGGTGTTCGTGGCAGATGATCAGGCCCTCCACGGGAAGCTCATCCCAGAGGTCCAGGGCGTTGCAAATGGCTTGGAATTCGAAGTTCAGATAGATCCCCTCCGCGTTGCGCTCCCTTTTCCATTTTTGGGTGAAGCGCCTGATCGCGTCGTGCTTGTCCGGCGTGACCGGCAGCATGTGGTAATGTGGATAGGTGCGCCTATATTGGGAGATCAGGTTCTTCTTTTTGGCGAGTTTTTTGCCTTTGAGTTCGACCATCTTTTGGGTGGAATAGACATAGTCGTCCCAATCCCGCAGATGGGAGATCTCAAAATGCCTGTCCAGGCCGGGGGCGGTTTTCTCCCAATCCTCGGGAATGAGGATCATTTCAGCTTCGGGCTCGCCGTAGGAATCGATCAGTTCGCGCAGGTCCGCCGCGCCGAGCCCCGGCCCCACGGGATACAAGACATAGGCATATTTCGGATTTACGAGGATGAGGTGCTCTTTCCAGATCGTGAACTGGTTTTTGTAGATACTGCCCCAGGTCAGGAGGTTGGAGACAGAGTAATCGCAGGACTGGCGGGGGTATTTTTCCAGAAACTCCCGGACGAGGGGGATCGCCGAGGGCTCAAGCGGCTTCAGATCAAGCATGATCAACGCTTTGTCAGGAATCTTTCAGAAGGAAGGGGGTGTAGCCCTCCATCCTGCCGAAGCCCAGGGATTCGTAGAACTTTTCATAGCCCGGCTCGGAGATCAGGCCGATCCACTGGATCCCGTTTTCCCTGAGGTGCTCGACCAGTTTGCTGATGATCGCCCTGCCGATGCCCCGGCGGCGGAAATCCGAATGGACCATGACGTCCTGGATATAGGCGTCGCTGGCGCCGTCGCTGATGGCGCGGCCCATGCCGATGATCTCGTCCTCACGCAAAGCGATCGCAAAACAATAGGTGTCCGAAACGATCCTTTTGACCGTCTCCAGGTAAGCGGGATTCTCGTCCGTCTGCCACCAGCCGGCGTGGCGGTAAAGCGCGAGGATCGCCTCCGGATCGGCATCCTTGACTATCTTGATCTCTATTTCAGGCATAGTTTCATTCCTTGTTCAATATTGGAGGTCGGAGCAATTCCGCAATCAAAACCTTAGATAAGTTAAATATTTTCCCCGCCTTGTCAAGCCCCTAATTTGTCGGAAAGCATAACAGGAGCACACGAGTATTCAAATGACTTCCATCTAACAGATATGCGGATGGAGGGATAACTTCCAACAATGGGATATTGCTTAAATTGATGATTTTCCATTGACAAAAATACGCCCTTGTCTGGGATAGCATCCAGACATGGGTGATTAGCTCAGCTTGGTTAGAGCGCTACGTTGACATCGTAGAGGTCACTGGTTCGAGTCCAGTATCACCCACCACTCTTTAACGAGGGTGATTAGCTCAGCTGGTTAGAGCGCTACGTTCACATCGTAGAGGCCACTGGTTCGAATCCAGTATCACCCACCATCCCTGGGGGGCGTTTTCCGCCAAACCCGCTATTGATGTATCAGGTAAACGTCCTTTCACGGGCAGGTCTTTACAGCAAAAAAGTATCAAATGGGAAACAATTGCTAACGAGCGAAAAATTGATCTCCTTCAAACAAGCAACTCCCGGGGATTTGCAAAAAAGGGATTGACAATATCGGCTATTTTTCAGGTTATGCAATTTAATGAAAAAAATACTTCAATATGGCACAGGAGTAATCGTATGAAATTATCCATACGGCTCTTAAGCCTGGTGCTTTTAGTTGGTTTGTTTGTCTTCGGATGCATCAGACCAGGAGGCCAGGATCAAGACCAAATCAGAGAAATCACTGTTGACAGCCTCAGTGTGACGGACATTCCCTATGATTCCGGAGACGGGTTGATCGTCAGTTGGAAACCCTTGCCCAAGGAAAGCCGCATCCAGGAATACCGCATTTACCGCGGTGTGCATCCGGATACGCTGTTCTTCCTTGCTTCGGTGCAGGTTAATGTGAAAACCGGTGTTGCCGCGGACATGATGTATTATTACGACAGCGGTTACAACACCATGGTCGACCTCGATTCACCAGGTAAGCTGAAACACGAGAAGGGCAACAAGGACAGCATTATCTACCGGGGCGTACCCCGCGACACAGAGCTGATGGCAAGGTTGAGCGAGGAATTCAACCTCTATTCCTCGATGCTGGACAAGTATTACTATTACCGTTCCATACCGGCCCGTTCAGCCAATGAAGAAGATGACGACATCTATGCCGGCATCAAATTCAATCAGCAGTCAATTCTTGCCTCTTTGAAAACGCCCAGGCCTGGTGAGGAGCCCACTCAGTATTATTACACCGTGGTTCCCGTCAATGAGCGAAACCAGTATCTGGGTATCTCAGAGCCAGTGAACGGTTATCCGGTTGACGACCATCCGGAAGCTTCACCCGGCTTTTACAGCGTGGCCCTCGAAGATATGAGGGATTTGCATTTTGAATGGGAGTACCCAATATACCATTCAGACATCGCCGCATACACCATCTATATGTTACCCGCCATCCCGGATGAGCAGTGGGAACAAATGAGTGACGACGAGAAAGATGTGACCGCGGCCGGCGGTATTCCCATAACACAAGGTTCCGTGGGTGGAGGAAGCCTCGCAAACTATTGCGTGATCAGCGAAGAAGAACTTCCAGCGGGATTGACTTGGGAGAATGTCCTTGGCTCACGTTTCACCATTGTTTTCCAGGATTACGGCTCTCCCCGGCCATCCCTGCCGAGCAACCTGGCCACTCCGGCGCTGAAGAACACTGACGACCTGCCCAAAAGGGCGGATTATAGGGTCGAAGACAAACCTATGGACAAAGGCGACCGCATCGCCGTGACTTGGGAAAAGCCCATCGTGGCCATCACCCTGACAACCAACCTGAACAGCGACGGCACGAAGCTGCAGGTGAACTACCAAGTCAACAAGACCGATGCCCAGGATCTCAGCAATATCTACTTTGATTTCTATGAGCCCGGACACGAAGAGCCCTTTGCCCAGATTGACGAATTTTATCAGGATAATATCATCAGGGTTGTCATCCCGGAAGAATACTCCATTCGGAACAAGGATGTGATACCCTCAGACAGCCTGAAGATCAGGATCACGATCGCCTCAAAACCCTACGAACTCGATCCTGACAACGGCAGGGTTACCTATGGGAAGAAAAGGCTGGTGGAGAATTACGAGACCATCCAGTATATCAAACCAGACCCCAAGATGATGGCTTACATGCCCACCCGTTCTTTGATTGTGAACGGACAGGATGTATCCACTTTCCAGAACGTTGTGTACCGCAAGGGCTACCGCAGCAACTCTTTCACTATGGTCAAGCGCAACACAGCTTATGAGAACAATCTGGACGCATCCGTATCCTATATCTCCTCTATCGGCAAACCTGTGCTCGGTTTCAACTTTGTGAAAGACGGCGTCCTTCATACATACATGAACGGAGAGCGTTACACCCGCGAGCTAAAACCCGGGGAACATGCCAGGAACCTGACCCTACTACCTTCCGAGATCGACTTCACCTACGACAAGGAAACCGAAACCCTGATCAACGCAAGCATTTACGTCAAGGAAGCCAAACAGGAGTTTGAAAAGCTTCAGAATGACCTGGCAGAAACCAAAGCAGAACTGGAAGCCAAGCTGGAAAGCCTGGAACAGGCCGACCCTGCCGCCGCCCCGGCTCTTCAGGCGGAGATCGAATCCCTGCGCGGCAGCATTGAGTCCCAGGAGAAGAATCTCAATGTGCGTGAAGAAAACGAGAAATATCAGCGATCCCTCAAATTCAGCCAGAATGACAACCGCATGCGTTACATAGCAAAGACGCGCGAAGCGGAGCTCCGCAAGCACGCGTACATGCTCGTCAAAACAAATGGCGAGGGCATGTTCACGGTTTCCGAACCGAAAACGACCGAATCCGGAGACCTGAAATACTTTACCCCGATCTCAAACTGGTTTGACTGGAACAAATTGATCACCCTCATTGCTGTCATCCTGTTCGGAATCTCCGTCGTGGTGTTCGTCAACCTGGCAAAAAAGGGCAAGGACCTTTACATTAGGCCCATCGCCGGTTTGCATGAAATTGACAACGCCATTGGCCGGGCCACGGAGATGGGACGCCCGATGCTTTACTGCATGGGTAACGGCGGCCTTTCAGACGTGGCTACTCTGGCCTCTTTGGGCATTCTCAGCCTGGTTGCCAAGAAAGCCGCCGAATACGATACCAGGTTGATCGTCCCCTGCTACGACTACATTGTGATGCCCATCGCGCAGGAGATCGTCCGTGAAGCGCATTATGCGGTGGGACGTCCGGACAGCTTTGACAAGAACAACGTTTTCTACCTGACGTCCGTGCAGTTTGCCTACGTTGCGGGTGTGAACGGTATCATGATCCGTGAAAGAATGGCCACGAACTTCTTCATGGGCTATTTCGCCGCGGAAGCGCTTCTGATGACGGAAACTGGAAACGCCGTGGGCGCCGTCCAGATCGCCGGCTCGGACGCCATCACACAGATACCCTTCTTTATCACAACCTGCGACTACACCTTGATAGGAGAAGAGCTTTATGCCGCCTCCGCTTACCTTAACCGTGAACCGATGTTGCTGGGAACCCTGAAAGGCCAGGACTATTTCAAACTCATGATCGTGGTGATTGTGTCCATCGGAGCGATCCTGGCAAGTTTCCAGATAACTGGAATAACAGATCTTTTCCCCTTAAAATAAAAGAGGTCTTAGATGAAGAAGACAATACCACTATTAATCGTCATTATAGGCGGATTCGTCTGGCTGGGGTGGGTTTTCATACCCCACACATACATGGCCGACGCATTCTATTATGATTTCTTTGTCCCCTGGATCCGTGCCATGGCCCCGTTCGGCATGCTGCTCGGCGTGCTGAGCCTTTCCATGATGCACTACAGCAAGATCCGGCGCAAGGCGCCCAAATGGCAATACAGCTTCTTTTTCTTTGCCGGTTTCATCGCCACTTCCCTGGCCGGATTCATCGGTGGGACGCAGAAAGGCGGGCTGTATATGTGGATCTTTGAGAACATGCAGATGCCGATGAGCGCCACGATGTTCTCGCTATTGGCATTTTACATGGCCTCCGCCGCTTACAAAGCCTTCCGGGCAAGATCCCCGGAAGCGACGGTGCTGCTCGTCGCGGCTATCGTCGTGATGGTGGCCCAGGTGCCTTTTGGCGTCAAGCTCAGCAAGTATCTGCCGGATATATCGCAGTGGATCCTGGACGTTCCCAACCTCGCCTCCAAGCGCGGGATCATGCTGGGTGTGGGGCTTGGCAGCGTGGCCACGACCCTGAAGATCATGCTGGGAATTGAGCGATCCTACCTGGGAGGTGATTGATATGGCCGAAAAGATAAATATCTTTGAACGCATGCAGAGGCTTGACCGGCGCTGGATCTATATCGTCGTCGCCATTGCCATCATCGTTCCGCTGCTGATACCCTATAATTCGGACAACGTAACCTCTCCCGTCACGGAGAACGTGTACCAATTGATAGATTCATACGCCGGAAGGGAAGACCGGGCCATCATCATGAGCCTTTTTCACGATGCCTCGACCATGCCGGAGCTCTATCCGATGGAGGTTGCCATCCTCAGACACTGCTTTGAACGCAACGTCAAGGTCTTTATGCTATCCTTCCTGCCCACCGGCGCCCCCATTATCGACATGGCCGTCAACACGGTCAAAGAGGAATATCCCGATATCGTCTCCGGCGAGGATTACTGCAACTTTGGCTATATCCCCATCGCCCTGGCCATGCCTACCGTCATCGGCATCGGGGACAACCTCGCCACGGCCATCCCCACAGACGCCGAGGGCAGAAAAACCGCCAACCTGCCGATCATGCGGGGGATCACGAACTACAACGAAGTCAACCTCGTGGTGGAATTCTCAGGTTCGATCGCAGGATTGTACTGGCTGAACTACGCCCGCCCCAAATTCGGAACGAACATCGCAGTCGGCGTTACGGCGGTGATGGCGGCAGACCAATATCCCTACATCCAGACAGGCCAGTTCATCGGCATGCTCACCGGACTTAAGGGAGCCGCCGAATATGAGAAGCTGGTGGATGTTTTCGCCGCTTACCGCACACCCGGGGAACCGATGCGGATACAGGAAAAGAACGGGGATAAGATCCTGCCCGGCAGATCCTTCAGCAACGACATCCTGGCGGACCAGGAAGAGATCGACAAACTGGTGAAGCTGACCACGCAGACCAAGGCCAGGTTCACACAAGAGCAATTTGAGACTTTCCTGAGTAATCATCCTCCTGAGGATCAGATACTGTTGCGGCAGGCGCAAACCATGGAGAACGGGAAGATCGTGATCGACGTGAGCAAGCTTGAGCAGGATGATTTTGACCGCACCACCTGGGCGGACCTGAACCGTTTGACACGTAACATCCTGTACAAGTTCAAGGTTGCCCGTATCGGAATGAACGCCCAATCCGTGGCCCATATCATGATAATCCTGTTCATCATCCTGGGTAACATCGGATACTTCATCCAGAAAGCCAGAACCGTTAAGAAATAAGGGAGGAAAAATGTCATTTGAATTATTCAGTAACCTCGTAGCCGCCTTTTTCACACTCTGCATCTTTTCCTTCCTCTATAAGGACAACCCCTTTTACCAGATGGCGGAACAGCTGTTGGTTGGCGTTTCGCTGGGATATTCCCTCGTGCTCACCTATGAGCGCGTGTTCATTCCCTATTTCTACCAACCCCTGTTACTCAGGCACGAATGGATCCTTATCATACCAAGCATTATCGGTATCTTCTACCTGATGCGGTTCTCACGCAAGTTGAACTGGCTCTCGCGCTATCCGATCGCCTTTTCGCTGATGTCCGTGGGTGCCTCCGTCGCCCTGGCAATGCACAACATCATCCTAGTGCAGATGCGCCAGGCAATGGTGCCGCTGGAGAATATCAACCTGATCCTGGTCCTGATCGGCACCCTGGCCGTGCTGCTGTACTTCTTCTTCTCCAAAGCGCACGTAGGGATTTACGGCAAATTCGTCAACGTCGGGAAATGGTATATGATGGTCGGATTCGGAGCCTCTTTCGGCTTGACCGTTATGGCCCGTGTTTCCCTGCTTATCGGCAGGATCCAGTTCCTGGCCAATGACGTGATCCTCATGCTAAAACAGGCCATTTTCGGATAGAGGATAACTTAAAGAAAT
>CAYRVG010000013.1:0-40753 GCA_964427765.1 uncultured Candidatus Cloacimonadota bacterium | reverse complement strand
AAATGGGTGATCTCGCTGAAGTAATTCTCGTCAGTCTCGCTATCGAGGACAAGATCCACTTTCTTGTCATAGGGATTGTCAGTCGAAATGATGTCCCCGGTTGCCTGTACCCTGCCGTATTCGCCATGCCAGCCCCAACGGAGCCAGACTTTTATGTTGTGGCTGTTGATGGCGGTCTTTTGATTGTCCATATCGACGAAGAAAGCAGTGGCAAAGCGCTGCACGCCGTCGATGATGGTGAAGGGGTATATTTCCGGGCTGGTCTCATCGGAGTAATCAACATAATGATTGTTCCCCAGGGCGTAGACTTTTTGGGGATAGATGAGTGTCTGGGGGCGGAAGCCCGCTTTAACGGCGAACGTGATATGGGAAGAGCCGTCCACTTCGGAAACGACACCGGCAAGGTCATAGGCCCTGCTTTCGATCCGGGTCAGGGTGTTGGTCACGTCGTCCACCACATCATAGGTGAGGGCGGGGTCAGTATAGCGCGTTAAAAGGTAGGTATCCATATCCGGATCTTCCAGGCTGGTGGAATCAAACCACTCAGTCATGGTGCCATCGATGATTTCCTCTGTATCCGGATCGACCTTCATGATCCTGAATTCAAATTTATGCGGGATCGGATCTATGAAAGGATCCGTATCCTTCATGGTGAAAGACAGGCGTAACCCGGAACCCACCTCACCGCCGTTGGGATTACCCCGGGTGGTCGTGACCGTGCATGTGGGGCGGTCGGAGGTGGAATTGAATGTTCTCCAGGCAATGCTTCTGGCTGGATAGTATGGATCAACGGGGGTTATGCCGCCGCGGTTGTCTATGGCTATGACCTCAAAAGTGCTTTCCATGGTGAGGGGATCGCCATTCTCATCAGCCGCGGGGAAGTTTATCGTCGCGTACTTCTGCGAGGACCAGATGGTGCGGTTTGCCTCCGGATCGTCCAGGGGCAGGTCCTGATTCGTGTTGGTCTTGTAATGGAGCACCCAGCCGGTGCCAAAACGGTCGATCACATTCTGGGGGGTCACATCGCCGGCCTGGTCTATGTAATCATGCCTCGGTGTGGGGATGGGATTTCCGTTCTGGTCCTTGACGCGGAAGGCAAAGCCCTCGATCACGCCATCAGGGTCAGAGGCGTTCCAGAAGATCTTTTGCTGGAACAAAAAGGTCGAATCAGCATAGGGCGCAAGAAGATCGGTGAGCACAGTGTCTGCCAGGGAATTGTAATATCCTTCGTAGGAAGTGATCTGGATCTCGGGTTCCTGGTTGGGGTATTTTTCTCCGGATTTACCGCATCCGGACATGATCAGCAGGGCTATCGCCAATACTGCTAACGGAGCGTAGAGTTTCAAACTCTTACTTGGCATCTTTCCTCCCAAATATCATCAATGGATATATTAAATCTTATCTTAATCATTAAAAATCAAAGCGAGAAAATCGTCAACTGATTTATTTATCCCGCCACTCGCGAGGCAGGCTTTGCAGAGGTTGAGAAAAAGCAGGGACGTGGTCACCGAACCGATTCCGCCCGGGACAGGCGTGATGGCCAAAGCTTTGTCGAAACAAGAGTTATAATCCACGTCCCCCACATAGGAGGTTTTCCCCGCGGCGTCGGTTTTCTCGTTTATGCCCACATCAATTAAAATACTTTTTTCTTTCACCATGTCCGCCGTGACAAATTCAGCTTTGCCCAGGGCGGCGATCACAATGTCCGCTGATCTGAGCAGATCCGCCATATTTTCGCTGCGGCTGTGGCAGACGGTGACGCTGGCATTGGCGTAGCTCTTTTTCCAGAGCAGAATGTTGGCCAGCGGCTTTCCCACAATGTTGCTGCGGCCGATTATCAGGGCGTGGGATCCCTGGACCCCCGCCTTATAGTGCTTCAAGGTGCAAAGCACGGCAAAGGGCGTGGCCGGCAGCAGAGAGTCCTCCTGCAGGATGATCTTTCCCAGGTTGACGGGATTTAGACAGTCGATGTCCTTATCCGGAGATATGCCGGAGCCGATCTTGGAGTCGTCAATATGCTTGGGCAGGGGTTTTTGCACCATGATACCGTGAACCGAATCATCCTCATTGGCGGCTGTAATGTGTTCCAGCAATTCGTTCTGGCCGGCGCCCTCTGGCAAACTCAACAGATCCACTTCACAGCCAAGCTTCCCTCCCCGTTTGACAATGCTCTGGACATAAAAATCCGAAGCAGGGTCGCTTCCCACCTGGATGAGACGCATTTTTGGGGTCAGGCCATGCGTTGCGATGAGTTCCCTGATCACTTTCCTGATCTTGGCTGAAATGGGTTTTCCCGAAAGGATCTTTTCCATATTCACTCCCCGGGGTTCCCACCGTTCCCATCAAGTTCGACGGAACGCCGGACGCGCGTGATTTTCAGCGCCTTGCCGCTGTCAGGATCAATTTCCAGATACACCGCGTTGATCTGGAGTCCCTGGTCTGAGGATTCATAGCGAGAGGGAAGGCCGTGCCTGAACTTATTGAGGATTATGTCCTTCTTCACGCCGATGACGCTGTCGTGCGCGCCGGTCATCCCGACATCCGTGATGTAGGCCGTGCCCTGGGGCAGGATCTCTTCATCCGCAGTCTGGATGTGCGTATGCGTGCCCAGCAAAGCCGAGACATGGCCGTCCGCGAACCAGCCCATGGCGCGTGTTTCAGCGGTTGACTCCGCATGAAAATCCACCAACACGCATTTGCCGTGCTCTGGATTCTCTTCCATCCACCGCTCCAAAGCAATGAAGGGGGAATCGCAGGGGGACATGTAGATCTGGCCGCAGAGGGTGAGAACGGTCAGTTGTTTATCGTTATTTGTCAGGGTATAAAATGGACTCCCAGGCGTTGAAGCGGGATAATTCAAAGACTTCACGATGGCGGGGGTTTCCCTGATGTAATCCCAGGACATTCCCCTGTCCCAGAGATGGTTTCCGCCCGTGATGGCATCCACCCCTGCGTTGAAGAGGGGTTTGGATGTTTTTTCGGTCAGGCCCCGGCCATCGGCCAGGTTCTCCCCGTTGATCACGACGAAATCCGCCTGAAATTCGTGCTTGAGCGCATCCAGATACTGAAAGAGGATCTTCCTGCCCGGTTTGCCAAAGACGTCGCCGAAAAAAAGGAGTTTGATCATTTTGCCATTGCGATCTGTCTTGTTTCCCGGATGACCGTGACCTTTATCTGACCGGGATACTGCACTTCCTTTTCGATCTTGGCGGCGATCTCGGTGGCCAAAAGGGCTGTCTGGGCGTCCTCGACCATTGTGGGTTCCACGATTATGCGCAATTCACGTCCGGCTTGAATTGCGTAGGTTTTGTGAACCCCTTCCACGGAGCTGGCGATCTCTTCCAGTTTGGCCAGCCGTTTCATGTAGGTCTCCAGCATTTCCCTGCGGGCACCGGGGCGCGCGCCTGAAATGGCATCGGAGGCCTGCACCAGAGCCGCGTATACGGATGTGGCCTCCACCTCTTCATGATGCGCTTCTATGGCATTGACGATGATCTTGCTTTCGCCGTTCTTGCGGGCGAGGTTCGCGCCGATGATGGCGTGGGTGCCGTCAAATTCCTGATCCAGCGCCTTGCCGATGTCGTGCAGTAACCCGGCACGCCTGGCTATTTCCTGGTTCAGGTTCAGCTCAGCGGCCAGAATGCCACAGATCCAGGCTGCCTCTATGGAATGCTTCAGCACATTCTGGCCGTAGGAAGTTCTGTAGTGCAAGCGTCCCAGGATCTTTATCAGATTGGGTGAAATATTGTGGATGTTTGTTTCCAGGACGGCTTTTTCGCCAATCTTGATGAGGTTTTCATCCATTTCCTTGGCGGTTTTGGTGATGATATCCTCTATGCGGCCGGGATGAATGCGTCCGTCTGATATGAGTTTTTCCAGGGCGAGCCTGGCAATTTCGCGGCGGACGGGGTCAAAACAGGAAAGCACCACTGCCTCGGGTGTGTCGTCGATGATCAGGTCCACTCCGGAGGCTTTCTCGAACGTGCGGATATTCCTGCCCTCCCTGCCGATGATCCTGCCCTTCATTTCATCCGAGGGAAGCGAGACGACAGAGACCGTCGTTTCGGAGACATAATCCACGGCCAGGCGCTGTATCGCGGTTGATAGTATCTCGGCAGATTTTTTATTGGTGTCCAGTTTTATCTGCTCAATCGTGAGTTTGGCATCTTTGGCCGCCACCTGGCGGGCTTGTTCTATAAATTCCTCACGCATCATGTCTATTGCCTCCTCCCGGCTCATGCCAGCTATTTGAGAAAGCTTGATGCGTTGTTCAGTGATCAGGTTCTCACTTTCCTGTTTTTTACGGTTGATCTCTTCTTCCAGGTGTTTGATTCTCTTTTCCTGATTACTCAGATTTGATTCTTTTTTATCCAGAGCGTCCAGGCGTTTATCCAGGCTGCTGATCCTTTCGCTGTATTTCTTTTCCTGGATCCTGAGCTCTTTCTGGCGTTCCTTGATCTCATCCTCAAGGACGCGTTTTTGCTTGAACCACTCATCCTTGGCTTCCAGGATCGCGGCTTTCTTTGCGTTTTCAACCTCGCTTCTGGCTGAGAACTTGATCCCCTCCGCGATCTGTTTGGCTTGCGATATCAGGCGAAATGTGCTGTGCCGGCCGATCAAATATATGATGAGGGCAATAAGAAGACCCCCCACTATACCCAGGGCAAATATTATCAAACGAATTGGCATTACTAATTCCTTTAATCTATCCAGATGGGGTTTCCCATCATGAAATCATTAAAAAGCCCGCGTGAACCGTGTATGCTTGTCCGATAAAGCCAAGCATCAGGTGGGCGCCTACCTTGTGGGTTTTATGGATCCGAAACTAGCCGGCGTGCATGCTGCCCATGGCTCGGTTCCCTTAATTATAGTAGCTTTTCTGCAATCCATAACACGAGTTCCGCAGGCTATCATTTATATTTCCCCAACGATGTTTTCCACCATCTGGGTGAGTCGTTGCAGTTCCTTTTCCAGCTTTTGGTTTACAGCGTTCAGGGAGTTTATTTCATCTTGCTTTTTCAAGGAAAGCAAGAGCAAAAGTTTTGTGAAATCGAGATTTTCATACATTTCGCAGAGATTTTTAAGTTCTGTGTCGATCGCTTCGGCGAAAGCCTGTGTTTGTTTTGGATGGTCGCTGCGCAACCTGAATTGGCGTCCAAAGATCTCGACTTCCACGGATTTCATTATTGGTTTTCGTTCAGTTCCGGAAAGATATCGTCAATTTTGCTGATGGCATCGGAGGCGATGTTTTCAAATCCGGATACCGTGTCCTGGAGTTCCTGATACTTATCCTGAAGGCTCTGGAGTTGTTCTTCCAGTTCCTTCACCCGTGATTCAGAACCGCTGCTGGATTCGCTCATGCTTTCTATCTGAGCCATGAGTTGTTTGTTCTCTTCCCTCAGATTGTCATTCTGTTCCTGCAGTTTTTCCAGTTTTTTCTTATCCTGTTTATATTCGTCTATCAGTTTTTGAATTTTATCCTGTAGGCTAACGGACTTTGTTTCCATAATCTTACCTCATGTTTATCTGCCAGGTGTCCTGAAGCATCCTGACAACTGATGCAATGACTTGATCAACGCGTTCATCTGTCAATGTTTTTTCATTATCCTGTAAAATTATATGCAGGGAAATGCTGCGAAGTCCCTCTGGCACCTGTTTGCCCCGGTACTCATCAAAAATGCTGATTTTGCGGATGAGCACGGGTTGGACGGATCTTATGGCATTTTCGATCTCGGCGTAGGGGACGCTTTGTTTGATCAAAAAGGATATGTCCCGGATGACCGAGGGGTATCTGGGCAGGGGGCTGAATATGGTTTTATTGTTCCTTGTCAGTTCGACAATGTTGTCCACATCAACTTCCAGCATCCAGATATCCTGTTTCAAGAGGGTGATGTCCACGCCAAAGGACTCCAGGGTCTGTGATCTCAATCTGCCGAGGGAGGCACACAAGCTGCCGTCACTGAAACAGGAGAGACCATCGGCTTGGACCAGCCAGGGTTGGGGATTATCAGCCAGTTGGGTGATCTCTATGCCCAGATTTTCCAGCAGGCCCTCAACCAATCCTTTTACGTGGTGAATGTTGATCTGCTCGGCTTTATACTTCCAGTGGACGGGGGTCATATCACCCGTGAGCAGTGCGGTCAGGCGCAGGGGTTCGCTGTAGGCGGAGCCTTGCTTCAGATAAATTTTCTCCATTTCCATCAGCTTCAGGTTGCGCTCGCCGTGATTGAGGTTATAGCTCAGATTACCCAGCAGGTGGGGCAGAAGGCTGATGCGCATTGCCGACTGGTTGCTGCTTTGGGGGTTTACCAACCGGATCATTTTGGCATTCAGCTCTTCCTCAGAGTAGCCCAGATCGGAAAACTGGGCGGGATCGGAGAAACTGAAGTTCAAAACTTCGTTGAAAGATTCAGCCACGAAATAATCCAGTATCCTGCGGCGGATTCGCTGGGCGTGGCGGTCCATGATCCGCGGCACTTTCCTTTTCTGCGGGATCTTGTCATATCCGTCCAGACGGGCCAGTTCCTCGATCAGATCCTCTTCACGGGTCAGATCCACCCGATAGGGCGGAATCAGGAAATAGAGGGCATTGCTGGCAACATTGTCGCCCGGTTTTGCCTTCGGGGAATTCTCACTCCTGGAAGCCTGGCCCTGGATCAGTTTTTGATCTGTTACGGGACCGTCCTGCCAGATCCCGCTGGTCATGAATTCGCATCCCAGGGATTCCAGGTATTGCCTGATCTTTTCCTCATCCATGGGATATCCGATCAATTCAGAATAGCGGCTGGGCCTGACACCCAGCAAGTGTTGCCTGTCCGGTTCCGGATAAGCGTCGTAAAGTTCGTTGCAGATCTCTCCGCCGGCAACCTCCAGCAGGAGGCCGGCCGCCCTGTCACTCACGGCAGGGACCACGGCGGGGCTGAGGTGGCGCTCGAAACGGTATGATGAATCTGTGGAGATCTTATGTTTGTAGGATGTTGAACGGATCGTCAGGGGCAGGAAATTTGCCGCTTCCAGGACTATCCTTTCAGTGGAGTCACTGATGGCGGTATCTTTCCCTCCCATCACCCCCGCCAGAGCGGAGGCTCTTTGCCCATCCGCGATCACCAGGTCATCTGCATCGAGTTTGCAGGTTCTGCCATCCAGGGCCACGAATTCTTCTCCGTTACGCCGGGCTCTGCGCACAACGATCGCCGGATGGGATCCATCCGTTTCCAGGGGCAACAATTTATCGTAATCAAAAGCGTGCAGGGGATGCCCGGTTTCCAGCATCACATAATTGGTGATATCAACGATGTTGTTGATGGGGCGCAGGCCGGATTTCATCAGGGCTGTTTTCAGCCACTGGGGGGAATCCTGGACCTTGATCCCCCGCATCAACCGGGCAGTGTAACGCGGGCATTTTTGCTCGTCCTCAAGGATGAGGGTGAGATCAATGCCCTTGCATTCATTTTCCTTGAGGCGCGGGATATGGGGAAGACGCAAGGGTACGCCGAGAGAGGCCGAGAGATCCCTGGCTATGCCAATGTATCCCAGCAGGTCAGAGCGGTTGGGCGTGATCTCCAGTTCCAGAATGGTGTCGGGGAGTTCAAAAAGTTCGTTGGGTGAAATGCCGACCGGAGTATCGGGATCCAATTCGATTATCCCGGAGTGGTTGTCTGAGACGCCAAGTTCCTTTTCTGAGCAGAGCATGCCAGCGGATTCCACGCCGCGCAATCTGGCTTTTTGGATCCTTATTCCCGGTAGTTCCGTACCGGGCAGCGCCAGCACGGATATCATGCCGGCGTGGCAATTTGGAGCGCCGCACACAACCTGTGTGGTTTCCCCTGCTCCATAATCAACCGCGCAAACCAGCAAATGGTCGCTTCCCGTGATTTTCTGGGCGTTCACGACCCTGGCCGTTACAACGCTTTCCGGCAGGGCGGCGATGGCGCGGGATCCCTCCACCTCGATACCGCTGAAGGTAAGGGTCCTGATGAGTTTTTCCGTGTCAGGGGGCAGATCAATGTATTTTGCCAGCCAGCGGCAGGAGATGATCATATCAACTCCCCAGTGAACTGGCGCAGCATGCGGACATCGTTCTCATAAAGGATCCGCATATCCGGTATATTGTATTTCAGCATGGCAATGCGCTCTATCCCGATACCCAGAGCGTAACCTGAGTATATCTGGGGATCGATATCCAGCATTTTGAAGACCGCGGGATCGACCATACCGGCGCCTCCCATCTCCAGCCAGCCGGAATTCTTGCAGATCCTGCAGCCCTGGCCGCCGCAGCTTACGCAACTGATGTCCATTTCCGCGCTCGGTTCCGTGAAGGGGAAGAAATGCGGCCTGATGCGGGAGCGGACATCCGGGCCGAACATTATTTCGGCAAAATTTTGCAGGGTGTCTTTCAGATCCGCCAGGGAAATGCATTTATCCACAACGAGCGCCTCCACCTGGTGGAAAACCGGCGAATGCGAGGGATCGGGTTTATCGTTGCGGTAGCATCTGCCGGGCGAGATAATGTAGATGGGCGGGGGGAATTTCTCCATGGTGCGGATCTGCACCGTTGAAGTTTGGGTCCGCAGCAGGAAACCGTTGTCCAGGTAAAAGGTATCGGCGAGATTGCGCGAGGGATGGTCCTCGGGGGTGTTCAAAGCGTCGAAATTGTGAAATTCATCGTCGATGTCCGGTCCTTCGGCGATCTCGAAGCCCATGTTCATGAAGATGTCCTCGATCTGGCGGCGCACGATGGTGATGGGATGCAATGAACCCCGGGGATCATATACCCCGGGGAGGCTCAGGTCCTCAGCTTTGGCTGCCTCGTGTTGCCGGCGGTTTTCCTGCCGGAGTTCCGCTTCGCGCTGGGAGAGCCACTTTTCCACTTCCTTGCGGAGGTCGTTGATCTGCTGTCCGAAAGCGGGTTTCTCTTCAGCCGGCAGATCGCGCAATTTGGCATAGAGGCTGTTTAGCAGGCTTTTTTTGCCCAGATAGCGGGCCCTGACGTTCAGGATGTCGTTGTTGCTGGAGCAGGCTGCGATATCCGCTTTTGCCTGCTCAGCCGCTTCCTTCAGTTTATTACGCACTCATATTCCTTAATTCTTTTCCCCTGCTGGAGGCATTGCATAGCCGGGGCGGTGAGATTCAGCTCTTGGCTATGTCAACCAGCTTGGTGAAAGCCTCGCCATCGTGCCAGGCAAGGTGGGCGAGGGTTTTACGGTTTATCTCAATATTCGCTTTGTGCAGTCCGTTGATGAATCTGCTGTATGTGGTGTCGTTGTTCCTGCAGGCGGCGTTGATGCGGGTGATCCACAGGCTTCTGTACTGCCTCTTTTTCAGCTTGCGATGGGCGAAGGCAAAGGCCATGCCGCGTTCAACGGTCTGGCGGGCCATTCTGTAATTGGTTCCCCGGCGGCCAAAAAAGCCTCGGGCGGCAAGCATGTATTTTTTTCTTCTGCGATGTGCGGCTACGTTGTTTTTAGATCTTGGCATGATACTCTCCCTTAAATAACAAGCATTTTCTTGATGCGTTTCTCATCACAATCGCGCACGATGGCGCTGTCGCGAAGATGGCGTTTCAGCTTGGGCGACTTTTTGGTCTTTATATGCGCGCTTTTGGCATGATGGCGCACGATCTTGCCTGTTCCGGTTACCTTGAACCGCTTGGCGGCGGAACGGTTTGTCTTGATCTTTGGCATTTTTATCTCCTTGGGTTTTCAAATCACATCTGGTCTCGTTTCAACCACATGGTCAGTAGTGTATATGTTAAATCAACTTTCCTTGTTATTGGCAGTTTCCTGATTATCCGGCACAGCTTCAGTGTTTTCGGATTCACCGCCTTCCGGTTCATCCATTTTGGCCACGATCCGGTCGATATCTTTTTTGGGCGACATTACCATGGAGAGCAGGTTGCGTTCGGATACCGGTTCGGAATCAACATCGGCGAGATGCCCGAGATCGTTTTTCAATTTTTCCATAACAACGAAACCAAGCTCTTTGTGCGCGTTCTGGCGCCCACGGAAACGTACCGTGAACTTCACCTTGTTGTGCTGCTTGAAGAACTTGATGGCGTTCTTTTCCTTGAAATTGAAATCGTGCTCCTCGGTGGCCGGTCCGAATTTGATCTCCTTGACTTCAACCTCGTGTTGTTTCTTCCTTGCTTCCTTGGCTTTCTTCTCTTTCTGGAAATAGTATTTACCGAAATCCAGGATTCTGCAGACCGGCGGGTCCGATTTGGGGGAAATTTCCACCAGGTCCAGTCCCACTTCTTCAGCTTTGTTCAGGGCTTCCCTCGTGGGTACCACCCCGACCTGCTTTCCATCGGCACTGATCAGACGCACTGTTTTGGCAGTGATCTGTTCATTGATCCTTTCCTTTGGCACAACCTCTTTGGTCCGTGCCTTTCCACGCTTGATCCGGATTATAAGAACCTCCTTTAAACCGGAAATGAAAAAGGCGGAAAAAATCCGCCTGCTTCATGGTTTTTAAAACCAGTTATATGTTGTATTTTGGAGCCTTACGTGCACGAAAGCAGTAAGGCAGAAGCAAGCAGCTTCATTTAAGAGCCAAATTCCCAAGGGTTGATATTTTGTCAAACCTTTTATTCATGGCCTTTGGATATGGCGGAAAAATATCCGGGATCCCCGGATATGGATCCAAAGAATTACCACTCCATGGCTATCATCTGTCGTCCGCAAGGGGCTTTATTGGAAGGCTTCTGCGAAGCCTGTTAAGCGGGGACCCCAGACGTTCCTACACACATCGTTCCACATTTCTCTTCAAATAAAGATCCCGATGATCCTGTCCATCCTGTTCATCCCTGATCTATTAAAAAAATCCGTGCCTTTCCGTCTTTTTCCGTCTTTTTCCGCGTTCCCATCCCCGATCTGACCTGACGTAAATCATCAGGGAGCCACAAGCCCAAACCTCCTTGTGTCTTGCCGTTCCTCTTTTTCAATGTCCGCGTAAAAAAAAAGCCGCCACTCCGTTGGGGGTGGCGGCATGTCAAACCAAACTGCTGCTAATTAATAGGAGCGGTTATAGCTATTGCGTCCGTACTGCGCTTTCTTGGCCTTGCGGCAATCAGGGCAGCGGGTGGGCTCGTTTGTGAAACCCTTCTCTTTGTAAAACTCCTGTTCGCCTTCGGTGAACAAGAATTCCTTTGAGCAGTCTCTGCATACCATTGTTTTATCGGGCATATCTTTCTCCTTGTGTTTGGGACGTCTGACATTCGGGTTTGAGGCAGTCCCAGAACAAAGGAAGAGGCTCATAGAATGTTAAAATCCCTTATTCTTTTTACAATGATTCAAACAGCGGATATCTGTCAAGGTTTATTTTGAATATCTATTTCCAGCCCATTGAAATGACGTTGGAGGCAGGCGCGGTAAAATACAATGGAACGCGGATGACGCTGATCGCACCGGCGCTTGCCGAAGCGCTTACAAGAACAAGCGGATCAGAAGATGTGAAAGGGTGTAACGATTTGCTAAGTTCAGAATCAGGGTTATGATGAGGTATCGGGCTCAGGGACAGAAATCTCGAATAACTCAGCAAAATCTTCCAGGCGCCATTGCCAGTTTCCCAGAGCTGTGCCAGGGACGTTCATTCTGGCTGTGGAACCCAATCCCAGAAGATCCTGGGCTGGCACGATAACATTGTCGCAGCCTGAGTTGCGGGCTATGATAAGCATGATCCTGGGAATGGAGTCAGCAATGTCCTGGGAATCTTCCAGGCCCAGCCCTGAAAACAGCACCTGGTTTTCCTTTATGAAGCCCAAAAGGTTCTCCCTGATGGGGGATCCGGGTTCCAGGTTCGAAAACCACTCCCTGGTCGTGGGATTGTCATGGGTGCCGGTGTATAAAAACCTGTCCGGGGGATATTCGTCAACTTTGGGTATCCCTTCGTTAAAGCAGAATTGCAGGATGATCATTCCCGGGAATCCGGATTCATCACGATAGCGGCAGACCTCTTCATTCAAAACCCCCAGATCTTCGGCTATGAAGACATCAGAGGGAAATTCCTTTCTGAGGAGGGGAAAGAACTCCTGTGGTTTGGCGGGGACCCATTCCCCGCCCAGGGCGTTTTCCGGAAGTTCCGTTTCGCCTGTCTCGGGATCAATGGAACAAGGTACGGACCAATAGTTTACGTATCCGATGAAATGGTCGAGGCGGAGTTTATCCAGATACGAAAGTGCGTGTTTGAGGCGATCTATGAAGAGTTTGAAACCAGTTTCGCTCAGTTTGTCCCATCTGTAAACTGGATTTCCCCAGAGTTGGCCCTCGCTGGTAAAAAGATCCGGAGGAACGCCGGCCACGTGGAGACGGTTTCCGTCCGCGTCAAGATCGAACAGGGAACGATTCGCCCAGACTTCGGAACTGTGGTAGGAAAGATAAAGGGGCATATCCCCGATGAACTGGATCCCCTTGGAATTGATATACTTTCTGAGGCGGTCCAATTGGTCCCTGGCAATTGCCTGGGCTGAGGCGGCCGTGAGAATTTGACCGCTGAATTTTTCCATTAAAGTTTGAAAAAGTTCACCGGAATAGCGGCGGTGCTCTTCCCGGAAAAGATGCCAGTCATTACTGCCATATAGTTTGGATAAAATGATATAAGCAAGATATGGCTTCATATATAAAGCGTTACTTTCAATGAAAGCATATATTTCATCTTTGGACAAGTAGTTATCTGCTGCCTTATTTATCAGTTGTTCTTTCAGCTTGAATACGGAATCATAAGGTACCTGCTGATTTCTGGGCAATTGCGCGGCCTCGAGATCCGGAAGGTCTATCAATCCGTCCTGGTACAGCAATTCCGGGCTGATGAGATAGGGATTGAGCGCAAAGGCGGAGAGGGGATTATAGGGCGAGTTTCCGTAACCCGTCTGGTATAGGGGAAGGATCTGCCAGTACACATAGGAATTCTCCTTGAGGAAATCGGCAAATTGGTAGGCATTGGGTCCGAAATCACCGATCCCGTAATCTGAGGGCAGTGAACTGATGTGCAGCAGGATCCCGTTGTTTTTCATTTTACATCCAGGACCTTGAGGATACAGGTGGTGAGCATAATGGCGTGGCTGGCGTTGCTTGATTTGATCCTGGCATCAGTATCGAGCAGGATGGGCAGGATCTTCTCGATCCGGCGCAGGTCGTAATTATCCGCGAAATTCAGAAATTCAGGTCTTTGGGAGTCATAGAGTTCCCCCAGGTATTTGGTTTTAATTTCCGAATTACTTATGTGGTTCTTCTTCAGAAGCAGGATAAAATAGATAATGCGGTAAAACCTGACGATCTGAAACAGCACCTGGAGGGGTTTGAATTCAGATGTCAGCATCAGGTCCAGAAGCTCCAGCGCCTCTTTGGCCTGCCGTTTTCCCAAAGCGCGGAAAAAATCTATCTGGGTGCCAACCCTGGAGAAACCAATGCTGCGCATTACGTCAGCTTCTGTTATCTCTTTTTTGTCGCCGACCAAAAGGGTCAGCTTGATAAGTTCATTATTCGCGTTGGCATAGTCAAGTTCAACCCGGTTGATGAAAGCAGTTTTTGCTTTTGCGGTCATTGTCTTTCCCGTTTTGGCCAGCGCGTTGTCAAGCCAGGGTGTAAACATCCCTCCGTATTTGGGGGGATCGCATCTCACTAACAGGCATGCCCCTTTGATCTTTTTCCAGCCCGAGACGCGGAAATCCGGTTTCTGGGCCACGATCACCAGGCTTTGTTGATCGGACGGATCGTCGAAGTAGGCAGCCAGGCTTTCCAGGGCTTCCTTTTTAAGCGCTTCGGCAGTGCGGATCATCACCAGCTTGGCTTTCGAAAATATGGAATAGGTATCCAGAAGGTCGTTGATCTCCGCTGTTTTGGCGTCGTCGGCATAGATGATGACGAGATCCACGTCCGCTTTTTTTCTCAGGGTCAGGCGTATATGGTCGGTGACCACGTCGTTGAGAAAAGCATCTCCGCCAAGGAGGAGAAAATTGTCGCCCAGCCGGACTTTGGCGGAGACAAACTGCCTGGCATCCAGGGAAGCCATCATTTACCGCCCAGGATCAGGATGATGCTCGTTACGGCAACTGACCAGCAGTAGAAGGAAAAATACTTCAAATTCGCTGTGACGATCAAGCGGATCAGCAAAGAGATCACCAGATATCCTGCGATAAAGGCGGCAATGAAGCCGCCCAGATAGATCCCCATCTGGGAAGTTCCCAACTGCATAAACTTGTCGATGTTGATCAGATTTGCGCCCAGAATGGCCGGAATGCTCAGCAAAAAAGAGAATTCAGCCGCGTCACGGCGTTTGACGCCGGTGAAGATTGAGGTTGATATGGTTGCGCCGGAACGGGATATTCCGGGAATGATCGCCATGCCCTGGGCGATCCCGATCACTACGCTCCGCAGGCTGCCCATCTGAGACGCGGGTATTTCTGTGGACCTCACGGAATCCGATATAAAGATAATGATTCCGGTAACGATTAGCATGAAAGCCACTCTGAGGGGCTGGGCATACATGGCCTCGAAGAATTTGCCGAACAAGAGATAGATCAAACCCGTGGCAAGAGTGGCGATCGCCAGATATAGCAAGAACAGCCGGTTATGCCGGTGCGTTTGGTTTTGCACCGTGTTCTTCCAATTGAACAAGGATATCAGCAGACCCCATATCTTTTTGCGAAAGAATATCAACACGGCAAACAAGGTTCCCAGATGGACAAACACTTCGAAGAGAATATCCCCATTTTCCCGGATACCAAAGAAATGCTGGGCGAGAACGAGATGCCCGGAACTGCTTACCGGCAAAAATTCCGTCAGACCCTGCAAAATACCCAGAAGCACAGCGCTGAGAAAATTCATGCTTACCTCATAAAATCAGCGGAACATCATATTTGCCGACCCGGCTGAGAGGGATCAGGACAAAACCGGAGGCTTCGATACGGCGGATGAAGGTCTGTAAATATTCAAGTTTCTCCCTGGAATGGCAATGAGTTATTGCGATCACATCTTTGCCGCTGCCGCCGAGTGCTTTGACGCGCGCGATTTTTGTTTCGAGCGTGGATTGTGAAATATCCGGCGAATCCAGGAAAACATCGTTTTGATAGGTGGTCAGATGGGCTTTCTGGGCAACCTGATAGGCGACCGATACGTTGGTTGTGCGGCTATCCAGAAAGATCAGGCCCTTTTTCTTCAATACCTCAACAACGTAACCCATGATATCGCTATCGCTGGTGGCAAGGCTGCCCATGTGATTGTTGATTCCAATGCAATGCCGCATGTCCTTCAAATGTTGTTCCAGGCACTTTTCCACTTCCGAGGCGCTCATCTGGATCAGGATGGGGTTTTCGCCGGGATTGACCCGCGGGTATCCTATCGGCTCCATCGGAACGTGAACAAGTGTTTCCCTGCCCTGTTGATACGCCATGTCCATCGTGTGGACGCTGTTTGTCATGCCGGAAAAGATGGCAAAGGTGATCTCGGGGGGTAAATCCAGAAATCCCCGCAGCAAATCTCCTCCGATCTGGCCAAAGTCATCCACCACTATGGCAATGTGTTTATTGCCCCCAATCTTGCTTGGTTTGGTTTTCGCGTAATGAAGCCTGAGTTCGATGTTTTGCCCCGCCGCAGCAAAGGTCAGGATCTGTTGGTTACTCTCCGCCTTGCCGGAGGTGATCCTGGCCCCATAGTTCTCAAATTCACCCTTGACGATCATATTGGCAAAGGTCAAATCCATGTTCCTCCGGTCCACGGGGATACTGAGCAAATATCCATCCCTGGTTTCCCGCGGAGTCAACTCATCAGCGGGGATTCCCAGTTTGAGGGCAATCTGACCGGCAGTTGCCTCCAGGTCAAAATCCTCACGTGAATTCAAATAGGCAGGTTCCTTTGAGTCTTTCTTTCCTTCATAAGTGCTTACGAGCCAGATGATCGCAACGCCAAAGAGCAGGATCAATATGTAAACCGCAGGATTGGTTCCTCTGCGGGGTGTCTTTCTCTTATTCCTCTTGTTGGTTCGTTTCGGCATTTCTCTGCAGTGTCCTGGAGATTTGAGTGTGGGGATGGAGAGGTTTGATGAAGTGCGAGATCAACATTACCATGGGGGAAAACAAAAGATTTGAGATCATGAAGGCCACACCAAGGATGAAAATATCGTATAACAGGGCTGGAATGCTTGAGGGTGGAGTAAGGTAAAGGTTGGGGGATATCCCCGTGGCAGAAATGAGGGGGTAGATCAGGTTCAATATCAGCAAATTATAGACAAATGCACCCAAAACCACCATCAGGCCTACCACGATCGCGTGCATGGCATAGGGCTCGGGATGTTCCCTGTATTCCCTTCGCGTTCTGATAAAAGCCCTCTCCATCGTCAAACCTGCTTCACGGAAGGGTTTGGTCCAGATGTTTTTCAGCAGGTAATACAGGATGAGGAATATGCTGAAACCCCTGAATATGTATGGATAGATCATTTTCAAGGGGATCCTGATGTCATAGTAATATTTGAAGAAAGCGGCCAGAATGTATACCAAACCTATTATCGCCAGCGCAACGAGGAGTATTTTGTGCAGGTCGATGACCATCATGTTGAAAGATCTTTTCCCGGCACTCGAGACAGGCTTTTCGTCACCGATGATGGAACTGTAGTTCTTGATCACCAGAAAAACGATGTAGAGGAAAAGAAGCAAAAACAAACTCAAGGGAAAGAAATGCCTGTATGTGGTCAGCAACCCTGTGACAGAATAGAGAAAACTATTGCTGTCAATACACCAGAACAAGGTCATCGGATACAGAAATACCTGCACTCCGTTGAAATCTCCGAAGAGCAATCTGAATGTTCCATGGATCAGATGGTGCATTTTGCGATAGTATCCATTATTTTAAAATTTTGCAAAAAATACCAATGGCAGAGAGCCTTATTTTGTCAACGTTTATATTTGATTGCAGAGTGGCCAGGCCATAGTTGATAACTTTGTGGCTGAGGGAAAAATCGGTCAGATACTGCGTGTTCCCTTGGTGGAGAAGGCGTTTACATCCAGACCCGAGAATTGTCTGGTCAGATATTTGGGGATCGCCGCGGCTCCCACCATGGCGGCGTTGTCCACGCAGTAGCGCAACGAGGGCACATGAAACTCCAACCCCAGTGTCTGTGTTTTTTGCCTCAATTGAGCCCTGAGCGCTGAATTGGCTGCTACGCCGCCCCCCAGAAGAATGGTATTGATGTTTTCTTTTTTGGCATAGGCCAGGCTTTTATTTATCAGGGGATCAATGATCGCCTGCTGAACAGAGGCGGCCAGGTCATCCTGGTGTTCGTCGATGACAGCTTGATCCTGTTTTGCCAGGTATTCCAACACTGCCGTTTTCATTCCGCTGTAACTGAAATTGTAGTTGCCCTTGCGATTCAGTGCTCTCGGGAATCCGGCGAATTCCGGATCTCCCTTTGCAGCGGCCCTGTCAATGGCGGGACCACCCGGGAATTCCATCCCAAGCAACTTTGCCGTCTTGTCAAAGGTTTCCCCGGCAGCGTCATCCAGGGTCTTGCCGACGACCTCAAAACTGGTGTGGTCGTGAAAATGCACCAGTTCGGTATGCCCGCCAGAAACAACAAGAGCGAGGAAAGGGGTATTGATGTCTGGATGTTCAATGAAATTGGCAAAGATATGGGCAAGCATGTGGTTGACGGTCACAAAAGGTTTTCCCCAGCTCCAGGCAAGGCTTTTGGCAAAGGAAAGCCCGATGATCAGGGAACCGATCAAACCAGGGTTTATCGAAACGGCAAGGGCTGAGATCTCATTTGGGGATAATCCGGTATCCTTTAAGGCAGTTTCGGTCAAGTAGAGAATATTTTTGAGATGCAGCCGGGAGGCCAGTTCCGGCAATACGCCGCCAAAAGCTGCGTGGTCCTTTTGGGTGGAAACCAGATTACAGAGGACCTCGTAATCGGAATTGATGATAGCTACAGAAGTGTCGTCACAGGAGGATTCAAAAGCAAGGATCAGGCTCATTTACCGGCACGTACCTGCCTCGGTGTGATGTCGAGCAGGCTTACACCTTCGGGAACGCTTGCCTCAAGGTTATACATTCCCCTGGCATCCGGTTTGCCTGCGGTCCGGACACTTACACCCCTGGGTAAATTGGCCAGGACTGAAGACCTTCCCTGGACTTTGAGGGTGGCCGTGGCAGGGAACAATCTTACTCCAACAGGAGGTTCTATGGGGATATCGGGCAAAACCATCGATTGCACATTGTCCTGGGTGGCTGAAACAGATGGCCCGTCTATACCTGCCTCACCGGCAGGAAGCTGGTATCCGGCCGGGTCTTGGGAGTTTGTTTCCAAGGTTGAGGATAACTCAGGACCGTAAGCGGATTCGGGATCAACACCCAGAAATGATATTTTCAGGTTCTGCGGAACGTCTCTGGGTTCAAAGTTCTGGTCATTTCCGGCAACAATATCACGTGCTTCCATTTCAATGAATGCCTGGGAGAAATACAACTTGATAATGTCCATTCCGCTTCCTTCCACGAAACTTTTGATTTTCCCGCGTGTATTGAGCAGCGAATCTGCAACGCCTGCGTTTGCAAGCCTGAGTTCGAGGTCGATCTCTGCTTGGTGATCGGACATCAGGGTGATCTGCAGCCAGATGAATATAGACACGACAATGGCTATGATCTTGAAATTCAGGTTATTCTTCATAATTGCCGTTAACGTTGGAAAGATCTATTCCCAGATTCTTGATCTTTTTATACAGTGTGGTACGCTCAAGGCCGATGGCTTGGGCCGTTTTGCTGACTAGCCAGTCGTTCTCCTTGAGATAATGCACGATGTAATCCCTTTCGAAAGCCGAAGTGCTATCGCGGATACTACTGATTATGAAGTATTTTTCCATTCCGGTCGCATTGCTTTCCGGCCGGCTCGTCATTTTGCTGTGCAGGTGCCTGAGAATTGTGCGGTTGTTTATTTCCTGTTCATTGATGCTGATGTACTTGCAGAAGTTCTTCAATTCCCGCACGTTACCCGGCCATCGATAGGACAAAAGCTCATCCTTTAGCTGTTTCAGATCCAACTGGTCGCTGAGATGGTAAATACTCGCATAGCTGGTGATAAAATAAGTCATTAGAAGAAGTATATCATCCTCCCTTTCACGCAGTGGGGGAATCTCGATTACATTACCTTCTATGCGGTAAAAAAAATCATTGCGTAATCTGTTGGAATCTGCCAGCGCCTGAAGATCGGCGTTGGATGTGAAAACAAGGCGTGTGTTGACCTTTTTCAGGGCGCCGCCAACCACCTGGATCTCTTTGTTCTCAATAGCCCGGAGGATCTTGGCCTGGGCTTCCGGCGAGAGGTTTGTGATCTCATCCAGGAATAGAATTCCCTCGGAGCATTTTTCGAATAAACCAATGCTTCCCCTGTCGGCACTGGCAAATGTGCCTTTCTCAAAACCAAAGAGTTCACGTTCGATCATTGATTCCGAGAGCGCGCTGCAGTAAACGGTATGGAAGGGCATGCCGAAACGCCGTGAATTGACATAGTAGTAGTTAGCCGCCACTTCCTTGCCTGTGCCATTTTCGCCCAGGATCAGAATATCCTCATCAACTTCGGCGAATTTCATCAGTTGGTTGCGAACTTGGTTTATACCTTCGCTGTCGCCAATAAAAGGAAAGCTGCGCGTGAATTGCTTCTTCAGATTCAGGTATTCGATCTGAAGGTCCAGGTTTTGCTCTTCCTGGCGTTTTAGCGTGACGGCGTTGTCGATGTGCAGTAAAAGCTGGTTAATGCTAAAATTAGCACCCTTTTCCACGAAATGATAAGCGCCCATGGAACGGATATGGTTTACCTGTTCTGTGGTGACCTCGCCGGATATCACGATAACCTTGTAATTGAAATCGAGGTTTTCCTTTAGATATTTCAGTACCTGGATCCCGTTGAGCCGGCTTCCCACCAGATATACATCCAGGAGTATGACATCCGGCATGAAACTGCGCAGTTCTTCAAAAAAGGCGTCTGAATCAGTTGAATGCAGAACGGAATAATCGTGCTGTTTGAGAACCTTGCCTATCTGGCTGGCAAGTATGTTGTCGTCTTCGAGGATGATTATCTTGCCTTTCATGATCAAATATCCTAACTTAGTATTTCTTCCAGGTCTGCGAGGGCGTTTATGTAATATATATAGGCCTGGTCGGGAGAATCATAGGGAGAGAAGTATTTGTGGACGTCTCCGTCTTGAAAATACTTCGTGCACATATAGTAGAAATGGTCTGAAGTGCTCAACTTGCGCGCTGTTTCAAGCAGGTTGGGATCGCCTTTCTGCTTAACTTGTCCCAGGAGGCGGAACAAAGTCTCGATCGCGTTTTTCTGCATGTCGTTCTCCAGCCAGGCGGAGAGGTCCCTTTCTTCGTCAGCCCAGGAGACTGGTTCTGGGAAGGAAAGGGCTTCCTGCTGGTAATTGGCGAAGGTATGGGCTTCCCTGGGTGTGGCAAAACCGAGGTGGGGACGTTTCAGAACTTCGCCGGGAAAATGGTGCATGAATTCGAAGATCCCGGATTCCGCCCATTGGTGTTCCCCGAAGGTCTCATAATCCATGAAAAGGTTCAAAAAGAGGTTACGGTTGTTCTTTTCCGCCAGGGTCAGATGGTCTATCCAGTTGACGAATTTATCCACCGTCATGGGGAATTCCGGCCAGTCACGATTGGAGAAGCGGAAGGCAATGTCGTCTGAAAGCTGATAGTATTTCAGGAGCAGATTGATATCCTTGGAATAGTTCTTATAAGCATAAAGCGGAGTGCGCCATTGCAGGATTCTATCAGCGCCCTCGGTTATGATGTTCTTGAAACCCTCGATCTCAAACACAATGTCCGAAAGTGAATCCTGATAGATCAGCTCGGTGTTGCGGAAGGTTTCCGTATAGTATCCGAATTCGTTCTGCATCAATTCCCGGTGCATCATGACCTGATCCAGGAACTCGTTCGTGTCGTAGAGTGAGGCCAGGGAATGGTAATATGTTTCCCCCAGAAGTTCCACACATCCCGTGCCAACCAGTTCCTTGAAGGAATCAAGGGTCTCCGGACTGTATAATTTGAATTGCTCAATGGCCGTTCCCGTGATGGAAAAAGCGACCTTGAATTTGCCATCAAACTCCCTGATGAGGGAAAGAAGCAACTTGTTCGTGGGCAAGTAGCATTTGGCTGCAACTTTTTGCATTACCTCGCGGTTCAGGGCGTCATCGAAATAATCTGTGCCTTTGCCGATTTCCAGAACATTGATGTGCCTGAGGCGGAAGGGTTGGTGAACCTGGAAGTAAAATAATACGTTTAACATATATCACACCTTTCAGGGATTGCTTTTTAGATATTGCGAGAGCAGGGAGGAATAGACGTTGCGTATTTCTTCGGCCGCCTTTTTCCAATGAATCTTGTTTACTTCATGCATTCCCTCCAGGCCCATTTTCAAGCGTTCTTCCGGATTCTCTATGAGATGATTGATGGTTGCCGCCATCAGGTCCACATCCCAATAGTCGATCTTGAAGGCATGGTTCACCACTTCCGATACCCCTGATTGCTTGGAGATTATGGAGGTGATGCCAAAAGCCATCGCTTCGAGTGGTGAGATCCCAAAAGGTTCTGATACGGAGGGAAGCACATAAATATCCGCCGCCCTGAGGATATCCTCCACCTGGTCACGTTTGAGGAATCCCGAGAACAGAAATCTGTTTTGCAGGCGTTTGTAGGCGGAACGGCGCAGCAGTTTGCGGGACATATCACCCGATCCTGCCATGATGAAGCGGGTTTGTGGATGGACCTTCAGCACTCGCTCCGCAACTTCGAGGAAATAATCCGGCCCCTTCTGCAAGGTTATGCGTCCCAGGAACAGAACTGTCGGGCCTTTGAATATCCGTTCTTTGGCAATATGGGATTCATTTTCCAGAGTGAAGGCGTTGTGGACGATGCTGATCTTGGCGGTGTCTATCCTGTAACGGGACATGATCATCTGCGCCGTGTACTGGGAAACGGCGATAACTCGATCCGCATAGATCATACCGGCGTGCTCGATCTTGTGTACGCGTTCGTCTCCAGGTCCGCCAGCGCGGTCGAATTCTGTGGCGTGGATATGTGTGACCAGAGGTTTTTTGGATATCTTCTTGGCGAGCATGCCGGAGGGGTAGGTAAGCCAGTCATGCGCGTGGATCAGGTTGAAATCCAGCTCTTTGGCGAAGCGCTCTGCCCGCAGGGTGTATTCCTGCACTTTCTGGATCAGGTCCTCATCCCCGATCAGGTGGGCGGTCATGTCCTCCCAAACCTCCCTTTCGGAGCTGAATTCATATTCAGTTATGAATTGCTCTCTGTTGAAGGTGGTCATCATTTCCCGCACTTCATCGAGCTGGATATAGGATTCGGGTCTCCCGCTGATGCCGATGTATTCAAGGCGTTCCGTGACATTCAGGAATTTCTGGTTTAGATATTCCTTATGCAGATTTTGGTCCATGAAAACTGCCGGCAGAGTGTCCACATCGGAAACCTGCCGGAGCGGAAAATACACAAACTCTTTGGTGGGAAGCACCAGATCTATCTTTATCCCCAGTTCCAAAAGGGCTTTTACCATTCCGTAACAGGCCATTCCCAAGCCGCCGGAGATCAGGGGTGGAAATTCCCAGGTGAACATCAGTATTTTCATCACTTACTCCCGGACCGATGCTATGAAGGTTTCAATGTTGTAAAGGGCTGCCACGCTAATCGCCAAGGCTGGCGCCCCTTTGGGGAAATGCGGATGGTCGCCGTCCCAGACTTCTGCCAGGGAGGCGATATGCCCGCGCAGGTAGCTTGTCCTGAGGGTTTGGATAAATTCGCTAATATTTTCCGCTATTGTGGAGTCCTTTCTTCTGTCGCGGTGGATCTTCAGGTAAAGCCCGCAAAAAGGTCCCAGCAGCCAGGCCCAGACACTTCCGTTGTGATATGAAAGGTCGCGTTCGCGCTGGGTGCCATAATATTTTTTCCGGAAGCGAGGATCCCTGGGGCTGAGGGTACGCAAGCCATAAGGCGTGAAAAGCTCCTCGTAAGCGCGTTTCCAGACCTGCTCCATCTTGGCCTTGCTGATTACCCGCCAGGGAAGGGACAAAGCTATCACGGCGTTGGGGCGGATTTCTTCGATGGGGGCGTCATCCACCAGCCGGTCCGCCAGATATCCATTGATCCAGAATTTCTGGAACGACCTGTGGATGGTCTTTTTGAGGTCTGTGATCTGCTCCATGGGTGTGTAAGGAATCCCGGATAATTCGTTGTATTCTTCACAAACAGCACAGTAGCAACAAACGGCGTTGTACCAGAGAGCGTTTATCTCAACCGGGGCCCCGTGGCGCGGCGTTACCGCATTTCCATCTATGCGAACGTCCATCCAGGTGGCATGGGAAAATTCTTCCTTGAGCTCTATTAGTGCATCCTTACGGACAAAAAACGGATACTTGTAGTTTGTCAATATGCCTTTCAGAACTTCCTCGATCATCTGGATGCTATCTTTCCAGAAAGCCAGGTCCTTTTTGTATTTCCCCAGTTTCCAGAGGAGGATCACATACCACAGTGTGGCGTCCACCGTGTCGTAATTTGCCTCCCTGCCGGATTCATAGCGCATGTTGGGGATCAGCCCGTCTTTCATTTCACGTCCGTATTTGATCAGTATTTTTTCTATGATGTCCAGGTTTTCACGGTCGTGCATCAGGGCGTTGAGCACTAACATCGTATCCCTGCCCCAGGCTCCATAGAACGGATATCCGGCCACGATATCATCATTGGCGATAAAATCCTCCAGGGTGAATTCCAAGAGCTTCAGGTATTCTTCATATTGATAGAGCGAGTTATCGTTGAAATCCAGTCTGTTGATGAGAGTGTCGTCAATATCGGGCTTTACAGGGTAGTCCTTCGGTTTGGGCAAATGTTTATAGCGTTTCTCAATTCTCTTTATCACAGCGGCAGGATTGGCGATGGATTGGTCCGAAAAGAGCACCCTGTTACTCTCGCCAACCTCCAGAGAGAAGTTCAATTCAAAAAGGCTTACCTGGTCTCCGATGCCGGGATAGCCGCTCATGACCTCCCAGGGATAGAAAACATTGTAATAGGTATATCTGTTTGGGATGACCCCACCAATTTCCATGCATCCAAAAACCTTCAGATTGTTCTTTGTGCGCAGGGCACTGAAAGAACAGCCGCCATCCTCTTTGTTTTCAAAGTCTGTGTCAAATGCCTCGCCGTCGATGCTTCCAGGGGAATTAAGATCATGATGCGGCACCATTGTGAACTTGGGATGCAAAAAGAAATGCAGTTTGTGATGGCCGAGGTTGGTGTATTTAACCATGACGGTATTCGTTTTTGCATCCATCATGATCTCCTTGAGGATCAGGATGTCGTTCTGATGCGGCAGGGTGGAATAAAGAAAGATCGGATATGGCCTGAGCCAGGGTTTCACGAGGTATAAAAATCCCTCCGGATAGATGCAATTGCTGTAATTGTTACTGTCCAGATGGACTATCTGGCCACGCCATTCGACCTTTTCCTCCATCCCCGCAACCAGATGGTGGCGTTGGAACCCGGCATCGCTGGCGATCAACAGACCGTGGTATTTGCGCTGGTTGATCAGATTTCCGGTACCCAAAGCGTAAGATCCGAAATTGTTGGTCAATATCCATTCATGGTGGTGTGTTTCCATGAAATAGTTGTTCATTAAAACTCCATTTTACTTAAAGTCATCTTTTTTGTTGATTTTTTTCCATAGCGGTTTCCCGTCAAGTCTTTTGTTGATTTTTTTCCATATGTCTGTTTAATTGATTGAACGGCAAAATAATAATTTCATACTCCCCTTAAAATGTCCTCAGATTCGGTCTATTAAAGGCTCATTTCTTTTTGCTTGATAGGCCGGAAAGGAGCATCTAACCTGTTTCTTCAATCTCCGCCGCGTTTTTGCGCCACAATGATAATGCCGCTGCCTGTTTTGTTTTTGGTTATCAGATCCAGACGCATCAAAATTTCCGCGATGGGGAAGAGGAGCAGATAGTAAAAAGGCAGCAGACCCAAAACAAGTTTGTTTTTACCCAGAAGAGTAAGGGGGTTTTTGATGATCAGCCGCCAGGCCAGGCTGCCCCAGACACCGTAACTGTAAAGGCTCTGGAGTATCTCAAATCCACAGGAGCGTAGTTTTTGCTCCAGATCGTTCCTATTGTAGCCGGGACGCACGTGTTCGGCTGTGAATCTGGCTGCCTTATCGGTGTCTGAGGGTGTGGAAATGATCAATATTCCGTTTTCAGCAAGGGATAAATGGAAATTTTCAAGAACTGCTGTGTCGTCCTCAATATGTTCGAGAATATCGATGGCCGTGACAAGGTCATAATCGTTCTGCGGCACGAAGGACTGAAGATCCGCGGTTTGCCAGGAAAACCTGCCGGGGAATTCAGTGTTGGCAAAAGCGGCAAAATCCTGCAGATATCCCTTTTTCAGATCTGTGGCAAAGACCCTGGAACCGGGGAATTTGTTTAGCACATGCCAAGAATACTGGCAGAATCCGGCTCCGGCATCGTAGTAACGAGGTTTGTTCATGCCCCGCAAATATTTGGCAAGGTAGCGTTTCACATATCTCTGCCGCAGAAGGAGAAGATCCAGTGTGCGGTAGAAGCAGATCCTCGCCCGGGGAAAGATCCTGACGAACTGAGCAACCTTGTCTTTCAGGGGATCATACTGCATTTTCACTCTCCTTTTACGCAATAGTCGTTTCTAATCCTTGTCAAACCTGACTATCAAAATAATCATTGACGATTTTACAACAGCCAGAATTAAGTCAATAGAAAAGAAATTATGAAAGAAGAAAAAATAAATCCCATTGAGCGCATCAACCTTCATCTGCATACCAATGTTTCGGATGGTGTGCTAAGCCCCCCGCAAATCGTGAAGCGTTGCGTGCAGATAGGTCTGGACCTCATCTCCATAACGGACCACGATACGTGTGACGCTTACAAAATTCTGGATCTGGATTCTCTTCCCCTGCGCGTCCTTCCGGGAATGGAGGTGAGTTCCATGCATGAGGGGACGGATGTGCATGTTCTTGCTTACGGTTGTGAAATGGAAAACCCCGGCCTTGTGGAGATGATGGATATGTACCGCGCCGGCAGACGGGAACGGGCGATCCGCATGATCGAAAAACTGGCCGACCTGGATGTGGACATCACTCTGGAAGAAGTGGTGGGCGTGGCGGGAAGCCGCGAACTGATAATCCGCCCCCACATTGCGCAGATCCTCGTCAAAAGAGGCTTCGTGAGGAACAAGAACGAGGCTTTTGACAGATACATCGGAAATTTCGGCCCCGCTTTCGTGCCCAAACCGGAACTTTCAGTCAGGAAGGTGGTGGATATCATTCATGCTGCCGGTGGCCTGGCTGTGGTCGCTCATCCCGGGAAACTGGCCCAGCTTTCATACGTGGAAGAATTCATCGGTATGGGCATTGACGGACTGGAGATCTGGCATCCTGACCACCAACCTTTCGAGGTTGAGGAATTCGCCCGGATATGCCGGGAAAACGGGCTATACATGACCGCAGGGAGCGATTTTCACGGAGAGAAGGACAGGCATAACCTTTTCGATTCCGTGCCTGCCACGGAAGAAATTTTGCAAAGCGTAAGCAAGATCTGGAGCCGCTACAAATGCAGCGTGAACTGAATATCCGCTCCGTGCGTGACCGCATGCCCGTGCGCTATCGCGTCAACCCTGTCGTGCGCGGCGTCGCCATCTTCGCGAACATCCTGATCTCAGGTTGGTGCATATTTGTCCTTTTGACCTACGTACGATCTGATTCGGCCTGGTGGATAAAATTCCTGCCCCTCGTGGTGCTCTTCTTTTCCCTGGATTCGCTATTCCGGCACCTTACCTCGCTCAATTCTGTGATCTTCACCCCCGAATGCCTTTGGCTGCGTTATATCCTCAAACCCTCCGTTGCCATTGAATATGACAGGATAATCAGCATGGAACTGCGCAGGGTCCTCACCTATTACGTGTTCATCGGTTTCACTGATCAAAAGGGAAACAGGCGTATCATCAAGACCCAGGCCTCCTTCCCCAAAATGATAGAGATCATGTACAACATCGCGGACCTCGCGCCGCAGGTTGTGATGAACGAGGATCTGAACAAGATGGTCGGGGTGATCCGCGATCTCATTGCCAGGCGTGAACAGGGGCAGGAGCAAAGCGGGGAGGATGATTCAGGTAATGAACGTGATGAAAACTAATTTCGATAACCTGATCGACCGCCGGGGCAGCGGATGTTTCAAATACGACGCCCTTGGGCTTATCTATGGCCGGGACGATCTTATCTCTCTTTGGGTGGCGGATATGGATTTTGCCATTGCCCCGGCCATTCGGGAAGCCCTGCAGAACAAACTGGACCACGGGATTCTTGGCTACAACTACAATCCCCCCGAATTTTACGAAGCTGTGGCAAACTGGGTGGGCAAACATTACGGGATCAAGGCCGAAAGGGAATGGATGCTGCTCACGCCCGGGATCGTTACCGCCATCAACCTTGCCGTGCTGCAATTGACGCAGCCAGGAGACGGAGTCCTGATCCAGACACCGGTTTACCGGCCATTTTTCAGTGCGGTCCTGAATCACGGACGCAAACTCCTCACCAATCCTCTCATCAATACAGATGGTTATTACACAATCGACTTTGATGATTTTGAGCGTAAGATCGCCCAGGCAAAGCTTTTCATCCTCTGCAGCCCGCACAATCCCGTGGGCCGGATCTGGAGCGAGGATGAGCTGCGTAAAATGGGTTCGCTGTGCCGAAAATACAGGGTTCCCATAATCAGTGACGAGATCCACGCCGACCTTGTTTATGAAGGCAACGGGGCCATATCCATCGCCTCCCTGGAGGATTTCGCGGATCTCACCCTCTGCTGCTGTTCGCCTTCCAAATCCTTTAACATTGCCGGCCTTTCCACCGCGATAACCATAGTGAAAAACCCCGAGTTGCGCGAGCCCCTGAGAAAGATGATCTGGGACCTGCACCTCTATTTGGGAAACACCTTTGGCATAGAGGCAGTCATCGCCGCATACAGCAATGGTGAGGGATGGCTGCGTGAACTGCTCACGTATTTGCGGGGAAACCGTGATTTTATGCATGATTTCATCTTCACCCGGTTGCCCATGATCAGGATGGCAAAACCTGAAAGCACCTATCTGGCCTGGCTGGATTTCCGCGCACTTGGCCTGCCGGATGAGGACATCAGCGATCTTTTGGTAAACAAGGCCCGACTGGCGCTCGATCCCGGGCATAAGTTCGGAGTGGAGGGCACCGGTTTTCAAAGGCTCAATTTCGGCTGTCCGCGCTCCGTACTCAAAGAAGCCCTGCAGCGCCTGGAACAAGTTCTGGAGGAGATATGAAAGAAGCCATAACCGCACTTTATGAACAAAATCCCGGTAAATACACCCCCGGGGACCATGACCTTTTCTCGGAGTTCGTTGCTGCCCTTGAGGACGGGAAAATACGTGCCTGTGAACCAGACGGGACCGGCTGGAAGGTCAACCAATGGATTAAGATGGGCATCCTCATCGGTTTTCGCATGGGCGTGCTGACTGAAATGACCTGGAGCCCTGAAAAAGTTTTTTGGGACAAGGACACCCTTCCGGAAAGGAAATTCAGCCAGAAGCATGGGGTCCGGATCGTTCCCGGCGGAACCTCCATCCGCTCAGGAACCTACGTTGCGCCCGGGGTGACGATCATGCCGCCTTCCTATATCAATGTGGGAGCCTGGGTTGATGAGGGTTCTCTGATTGATTCGCACGCTCTGGTGGGTTCCTGCGCCCAGGTCGGCAAAAACGTCCATCTTTCCGCCGGAGCGATGCTCGGGGGAGTTCTGGAGCCGATCGGTTCGCGTCCGGTCATCATTGAGGATGATGTTTTCATCGGCGGCAATACCGGCATCTATGAGGGTATTTTGATCCAGAAACGGGCGGTGATAGCCTCAGGGGCGATCATAACCGCCTCCACGCCAGTTTATGATTCCGTCCGCGGGGAATTTCTGCAGCGTGATCTGGGTGGCTCGTTCTCAATACCGTCCGGGGCGGTTGTTGTGCCGGGAAGCAGGCAATTGATGGATCAGCCGGGCTTTCAGGTCTATTGCCCGGTGATCATCAAATACCGGGATGCCAGGACGGACAGCGCGGTCCAATTGGAGCAAGACCTGCGTGGAGAATCTGACTGAAGCCAGAAGGCTGCGTGGAATAGAACTTTCCCTCATCCGGAAAGTCCTGCAGTCAGCGCCGCCTGAGGCGATCAATCTTGCCCTGGGTGAACTGGGCTTTCCCTTGCCGGAAATTCTCAGGCATAAAGCGCTTGAACTTTTGCAAACCTCCACTCCGGTCTATACCCCGAACGCTGGAATTGCGGAATTGAGAGATGCCGTGGCGGCCCGATATCCGGGCGCTGTGGCGGATTCAGTCTGTATCTGCAACGGGGCGGAGGAAGCGATCTTCATAACCTTGCTCTCCCTGATCGATCCTGGGGACACCGTGGCCATCCCAGACCCGGATTATCCAGCATATTCATCCATATGTAATATATTGGAAGCCAAAGTAATAAGGCTACCTTATGAAAGTGATTTATTAAGTGTTGATTGGGACAGATGGGAGGTGTTGCTGGCCGGGGGTGTGAAAGCCCTGATTTTCAGCCATCCCAGCAATCCCTGCGGGCATGTCTTCAGCGCGGAGGAAGTTGAACGCCTATCGACCATTTGTTCAGAAAACGGCGTTGCTATGGTGCTCGACGGGATATACGACACGCTTTGTTTTTCAGAACCTCCACCCTCTTTTTGTTGCAGATCAAAATCTCTCTTCATGATCGGCGGGCTCTCCAAATCCCATTGCATGAGCGGATGGCGGCTGGGCTGGGTAGTTTCGCCACCGTCTTTGGCCGCATCTGTGATCAAGGCACGCCAGTATGTTTCCACCTGCAGCAATTGGCTCTCCCAGCACCTGGGGTCATTCGCGCTCACACCAACAGGGATGCAATCCGCCAAAACGGCTCTTGGGTTGCTAAAAGATTCCCGCCGGTTTGCCTTACAAAGAATGGGGCATAGCCTGGAGCGTGTTCTGGTTCCTCCCGCCTCGCCATTTCTGATGCTAAAAGTGGATGGTGATGACTTGAAGTATTCCCAAAAACTTGCGGGCAAAGGTGTGATCTGCGTTCCCGGAAGGGCTTTCGGCGAAGTGTCCCGGGGTTGGCTGCGGATCAACATAGGCGTACCCCAGGAAAAACTGTCTCCCGCTTTGGATATCATTTGCGATGAACTATCTCTTTACTAACGCCCTGATATTTCCCATGGATGTGAGGGGTGCAAGCATCCACGACTCATTGCTGGTCAAAAACGGCCGGATCGCCCTGCTGGGTTCTTGGGAATCCTGCCAGGCCTTTGCGGATGGGCCTGTGGCGGAGATCGATCTGCAAAGGAAGGTTTTGCTGCCCGGCCTGATAGATACCCATGTGCATTTCACAGAATTCGCAAAGCAGCGCATGCAGGTTGATCTGATCGGCTGCACCAACATCGGGGAGATCCGCCAAAGATTAGTTGCCTTCAGGGATAAGCATTCAGTTTTGCCGGCTTGGGTCCTCGGCGGAGGCTGGGATATAAACCGCATCGACGAACCCAAACTGGTCAACAGGGATTTATTGGACGAGATCTTTCCGCATACCCCGGTTGCGCTTTACAGCAAGGATTACCACACCAGGTGGTGCAACACCGACGCTCTCCAGAGGGCTGGATTTACTGATGGCAGGCCCGCCCCAGCCGGAGGTTCCTTACAAAGATCTTCCGATGGTGTCTTGACAGGCATAGTATTTGAAACTGCGGCTGAACTGCTGGACAAATTCATCCAGCCTCTTTCCCGCGAACAGGTTAAAGCAGCCTTTGAGCAGGCGATCAAAGACATCCACAAGCTGGGGCTGGTTTCGGTGCACAGCATGGAGAAAAACTCCGATGCTTCAACTTTGGAGGAGTATATCCGGGAAAGCGGGTCACTGCGGATCTGCCGGTATTTCTACCTGGAAGAGCTGGAGGGTATGATCGAGCAGGGGCTGCGTTCCTACACGGGGGACAAATGGTTCAAGACTGGCGGACTGAAACTTTTTGCCGATGGAGCCTTGGGTTCCCAAACAGCCGCGATCTTGGGTGAATATCCAGAATCTGATGCCGACAGGGGCATCCTGCGCCATAGTGAAAAGGAACTTCTCCAGATAGCCAGCCGCGCGGCTTCCCACGGCATTGCCTGCGCCGTGCATGCCATCGGCGACAGGGCTGTGCGCGCAATCATCAATACATTTATAGCCTTGAGGGAAAGATTTCCTCAGGTGGAGCTCTTATCCAGGATAGAACATCTGCAGGCAATTGCTCCGGAAGATATTCCCCGCCTGAAAGAGAGCGGTGCTTATTGCGCGATGCAGCCAGTGCATATGGCCAACGACATTGACATGATCGAGAAATACTGGCCTGACATCCGGGAAGAGGCATACTGCCTGCGCAGCCTGGTGGATAACCGGATCCCACTCGGTTTTGGTTCAGACGCGCCCATCGAGACCATCGATCCTTTCAAAGGTATTTATTGTGCCCTGGCTCGTAAAAGCAGAATGGATCCGAATGTACCCACTTGGCTTGAGAACCAGCGCATTACTCCCTGGGAAGCCCTTTATGGCTACACATTGGGTGCCGCCAGGGGAGCTGATTCCCAGCATTTCACCGGCTCCCTGACCCCGGGCAAGCTCGCCGACCTCATCGTGCTGGATGACTTTTTGGACGCCCCGGAGGAATTCTGGCTGAAAGCACGATCCAGGCTCACCATGCTGAACGGGGAGATCGTCTGGAGAGATGGAGTTTAGATCTCAAATTTATCAATATCATAAATATATCAAGGAGACAACAATGGCAAAATTTGGTTTTGATCTACCCGCGGTTCCCCGCAAGACCTTTCTCTATGACCTGGAGGAAAAGTGGTATCTGCCGCTCTTGGCCAAAAAGAGGGAGTTGCATGTAAAACCGGTCAAACGCAGCAATTTCGGGGAATACCATATGGCTGTGAACTATCTCACCTCTGTATTGGAGGAAGCCGCTGCCGTTAACGACATCGCGGTTTACAACATCGACCACATGGCGCAGTTATATTTTTCCGGTGCCGATGCGCCTGCCCTGTTGGACAGAGCCCTGGCGGGAAATATGAGCGCGATGAAGGTGGGAAGCTGCAAATATACCCTGCTGCTCAACGAGAACGGCGGTGTGCAGGACGACATGATCCTGATGCGTCTTTCAGAGACCGAATACATATCCGTGATCAATGCCGGACATGACATTACGGACAAGATAGGCGACACCGAGTTGATCGCTGATATAGACCGTATCATGAGCCAAAAGAAACCTCATGAAGATGTAACTGCCCGGGATATCTCTGATGATCTTGTAAAGGTTGACGTCCAGGGAAGGCTTTCCTTTAAACTCATCAAATCGATCTTTGGTGGGGAGGTGCTGAAAAACCGCAACAAGCCGGAAAAGAACATGAGCTATTTCACTTTCAATGAATTTGAACGTGACGGACACAAGTATTACATCAGCCGCACGGGATATACCAACCGTTGGGGCTGGGAAATATACCTGCCAGTGGCCAACGCGGCCGCGGATTTCAAAAAGATCGTAAGCGGGGCTCTGGATCTCGGGGGTCTGTTGGTGGGTCTGGGCGGAAGGGACGAGAACCGCATCTCCGCGGGTCCTTTCGGCCTACCTCTGATGGGGCAGGAATACGATCCCGAACATACGCCCATCAACGCGCCTCTTTTTGACGCGGCAGTAGACATGAACAAGCCTTTCTTCGTTGGCAAGGCGGCGCTGGAAAAAGAGCTGGCCACGCAGCCACGCAAGGCCCTCATCCTTTTTGTTTCAGAGGGGATAGCCTCGCACCGGAAAGTGTACCGGGACGGAGAATGCATCGGCAGCGTGACCTCAAGCATCAATTCACCGAATCTTTCCCACGAGCAGAGGCTGGCCCTTGGTTCCCAGCGCAAGAACGTGAACGCGGAAGACGGCAGCGCGGCGATCGGGCTCGCCTGGCTCCATGAAAACCCCTTTGAGAAGGATTCCGAAGGTAATTACATCACCCATGTCGAGGAAGAGCCGATCCGCATAATGGTCGATCTATACCGTGTGGATAAATCTGAAAATCCCCTTGGCTCACCCCTCAGGGGCTATCTGACCATGGAGGGAGTTCAGCCCGCAACTGCGCCCAAGCCTTTGAAACATATTGAAGACCTCTGAAAAACAATGAGAGACCGGACTTCAAATTAGTATGTATCCCAGACCGGTTTTTATTTGGATACCGTAAACATCTACCCGGTCAGGCACGGATACGGTGCCATTCAGAGCCCAGTTATCGCCCCTGCTGGTAAATCCAGAAAATTAGTATGCAGGATTAAGGATATGGAGAGTATTAACTATAGAGAAACTTTTAACCTGATGGAGGTTATCATGAAACTAAGAATCTTTCTTGCCCTCGGACTGATGCTCAGCACCGGTTTGCTGGCCGCGACCACGATGTACGGATCCTTCAAGATAGTCACGACCCCGCGAGGCGCGGACGTCAACCTCTATGAGATAGATCTGTATCTGTGCGCTACTCCCAGTCCAGTTTATCCGGTTTTCATGGATGAATACATGGAGCTCCGGGAGGGAATCCCCGGGCGGGCCATCAACGTTATCATCACCAAAAAGGGATATGTGCCCATCAGGCGCGAGCTTTTCGTACCTTTCCTCTATACAGACCAACAGATTGCTCTGGATTATCCCACGGAATTCCACTTTCATCTTACGCGTGACCGTATGAACGCGCATGTCAAAACCTGTGTCTATTATACGTGCTGCTATCCCCGTCCCAGACCTGTGGTCTATTATGTGCCCTACCACGTCTGGTATCCGCCTTTGATAGTTGCCCATTACACCTATCCGATCCCTCCGCGCCCCCCGCATCCTCCAGGCGGCGGGTATGATCCACCCCTTCCTCCTCCCCCCGGAGGCGGTTACAGTGGTGGTCACGGCAGTCATGGAGGCGGACCTGGAGGAGGTCACGGAGGAGGCCCGGATGGCGGGGTTAATCCTCCCGGTGGCGGCAGTGGTGGTGGTAATGGAAGCTATCCTCCTGGCAGCGGCGGGTTTCCGCCAGGCGGCGGAACCGGCGGTAACAATCCCCCCACGGAACCGGAGGAAAACATCAGCAAACCGCCCAACCATTATGTCATAGGCACTGGCAATGACCTTGGAACCTCCAGCTCAGGCGGCAGCGTAAACAAGCCTCCCAAGTCCACTGGTAATAGCGACAGCAGAAGCCAGAGAACAATAATTGTGAGAAAGGAGAAACCTTCCGCCAATGTTCCGGAAAACGTCTCCAGGCCTTCAGGAAACCCAGGCGGCCAAAGCACGCAAAGAGAAAAAAGCTACAGCAATAGCAGCAGCCAAAACAAGACACCGGCCAGGACTGAAAAGGAAACAGAAATTGAAACTCAGCCCAGATCGAGCCTGCTGCGCAAGATCCTCAAACTGGGAAAATAAATGACCTTTTCATGACATAACCTCCATGGATGTCGCCACTAAATTAGTGTAAGACAAGGTTCCCAAGCCTGTAAAAAAGTAATCCCCGGGCGTGAAACCCGGGGATTTTTTTATTTCATCAGGATAATTTTACCGCTGCCAGAATAATTTCCGGCCTTCATGCTGCATAGATACACCCCGTTGGGGACAGTTTGCCCCCGGTCGTCTGTGCCATCCCAGGATATGCTGTGGTTTCCGGGCACCTTGTCTTCATCAATGACGGTTCTGATCAACTGGCCCCTCAGGGAATAAATCTTAATGCAGACTGATGTGTTTTCCCTGACGCTGAAATCCAGCGTGGCGTTTTCTTTAAAGGGGTTTGGATGGATCCCCGCGAGTTTTGTCACCATCGGCGGGGCGATGTCATCACCATTATCGACATAATCCACTGTCACGTCAACCAACGCCGGGTCAGATTCCCCGGTCACATATACAGCGGTCACGCCATAGGAATAAGTGCCGTTTTCAAGATCCATCTCCGTGTATGTGAACACATCATGATCCACCGAATCTATCAGAACGTCATCGCGGTATATGTTAAAACCGGTCAGTGCGTTGTTGATCAGGGTTTCCCAGTCCAGCGTGACGTCATTTTCACTGACGCTTGCGGTCAGGCCGGTCGGGGGAAGGTGGGTTGGCACTTCTGGCGTCGCTGTGACGATTTCCTGCGGCAGGGTCTCGATATGACCTGCATAGACCGCGGAGACATAATACTTGTAGGATTGTTCGTTGGTGAGGCCCGTATCCGTGTAGGTGCACTGGTCTGAGGTTACCTGACCCGCGGGATAGCCGTCCCGCCAGATATGATAGGCTATGGGAGAGGGATCTGCGGTAATGGGTTGCCAGATGAGAATTAACTGCTGATCATCAGGATAGGCCGCAAGATCCTGCGGTGCAACATATTCAGTCGCGCTGAACCTGTTCTCAAACACACCTTTCCCCTGCGTGGCGATATAAACCTGGTTCGTGCTGCTGCCCCAGGCCATTTGCCAGATCGTTGTATTGGCGAGGTTCTGGGTGAGAGAGGTGGAGGTTTGTCCTTCGTCGACGCTGTAGCTCAAACCATTGTCCTTCCCGGAGATGACCTGCTGTCCCGGTCCACTGAGAACGGACCAGCTAAAGCCGGGCATCCCCGCCACGGAGTAGGTCGTCCCGTTGTCGGTGGATTTATATATGCCGGAGTTGCTCGAGGCATAAATGATCTGGGGTTGGGTGCCGATTATGGGCCGGACCGAAACCTGGGGTTGGTAACTTGTGCTTTCCATGCCCGTGGAGGGGGAGAAGGCCACCCCGTCGTCGGAGTACCAGACCGCTGTCGCGCTGCCCTGGAAGGAACAGAAAATACGCAGATTGCCCAGCGACCCGCGTCCCAGTTTCAACCTGGGCGCGAATCCCCACATCCCGCCGGTCGCCACTGCCCAGGTCTGGCCTCCGTCCTGAGTGTACCTCACCTCTCCCATGGCGGTACCGATCCAGAATTTATCGGGATCCGTGGGATGGACTTCCAAAGCTGAACACTGGATTCCGTCGTAATAAACAAAAGACCAGGTATTTCCTCCGTCCACGGAAGTATATACCCCGTCCAACGTGCCGGCCAGCATTCTGCCCGAATGATAATACTGATGATTGGTCGGCACAAGTTCATACACCATCCAGTTGTCCAGTCCGTTGACCCTTTGTTCCCAGGTCACGCCGTTATCCGTGCTGCAGTAGATACCGCTGCCTTCGGAGCCGGCCCAAAGCTCGTTTGTATCCGAATAGTAGGCCAGGCCGTGCACGAAGGCGGCATTGATCCCGGTGTGTGAAGCAACCAACGGGACTTGAAATCCTGTCGCGCGGAAGATCGATCCCCAACATCCCAGAAGCGCTCCGGCGCCGGATGAAGCCCCGGCCTGCCAGGTGGATTGAACCACGCCTTCGTTGTAGGGTTGCCAGGTCTCACCTTGGTCGTTGCTTTCAAAAACTCCGCCTGCGTTGGATGTGGCGAAGAAAATGCCGTTGTATTCCACAACGCTGCGGAAAGTCCCGGATTCGGTCATCTCCCAGTTTACGCCGCCGTCGGTTGTCCTATAGAGTCCGTTGGCGTGAGCTATTATGGAGAACAGGCTGTCCGTGGGGGAGGCGTACATGCCCCAACCGTCACCGGCAGGCCCGTAAGAGCTCCAGGTCTGTCCATTATCCACGCTGGTCAGCACCGAGCTTGTGGAACTGCCCATCACGACGAACATCCGTTCCGGATTTGCCGCTGAAGTGGCAAACATCCTCATGAAACCTGAGTTTACACCCACGGGATCGAAATTCACGCCGCCGTCCGTGGATACGACGATCCCCACATTTCCGGATTTTCCCACCACTATTGTGTTTCCGTCATCGGCCTTGACCCCCAGGGCGAGGATGAAGGAGGTTGTAAGCCCCGCGGGATCCCAGGTTGCGCCGTTGTCCGTACTCTTGTAAAGTCCGTTGCGGGCACCGGCATAAAAAGTTCCCGGCTCTGATGCCGAAGCGGCCAGAGCGTAGTATGGTTTTCCCTGCAGGCTCGTGGGCTGCCAGTTCACCCCGCCATCGGTGCTTGAGTACACTCCCCCGGCTTGCTGGGCGAGATGCAGACCGCAGGCGGTGAAAACGCGCATGGGATCGGCCGGGTCGGTTACAATGGAGCGGATGTTGCCACCCCAGGGTCCGGATCCCGTCCATTCACCCACGTCACGGGATGGAACCTCGTAAGAGTAGGATTGATGCGCGGGATTCAAGCCCACGTAGGCGGGAATGACCTCGCCAGTTTCCACGCTGATGTTTTCGGCTCCGGCAAGCGAAGCGAAAACAAGCGCCAAAGCAAATAAGCAGACAATGTGTTTCATCTTTCATCTCCTAACCTTGGTTTTATCATGGTCAGTCCAGCCTGACCCAACTGTTTCCAGCGGGACCGGCTGGCGCGAATGTTTCACTGTACCCAAACAACCCTGTAAAGGGATGATTTCATAAATGTCAAGCACTAAATGAAAGAATCGACGTGCTAAGATAAAAAACTTACTAAGGATTCAGATTTTTTGGCAGATTATGCAAAAACCAACAGATTCATTTCAGGGATTTCTTTCTTGGATTTGATTCGCCCACAACAATCCCACAACCGCCTGAGTTCCCGCTGGTTCAGAGTTTACTGAGCGCGAGGTCAGGCAGTGATGAGACGGTCAGGGAAAAGGGGGAATCAGGGCAGGATCATTTTGAAATCAGCCAACCTTCAGATGCAGATCATCACTGATCGTTCATGATGAGATGGGCTTGCAGGCAACAGGTTTTGTCTGTCATGCACTGAGCATCTGTAGCTGCAGGAATAATACGGAGAAAACCTCTCCCACTGGCAGTGGGTTACGCATTGTGTGGCAGGCTGGAAATTGTAATAAGGGAACGGATTGTTCGCTTATCCTTTGTCCGTGAATCCGGAATTCTGTATCTCAAGCTGGTTGTAGAAATGGTTTATGGCTGTGGCAAGATCTTCGAATTCGACCGAGTGTTTTTTGCATCCGGCGCGGGAACAGATGGAAACCTTGCCCCCAGCAAATAGGTGCAGATCGACCATGGGTGCCTGGCACAGGTTGCAAGTCTCGTTGGTTGTTAGCTCTTTCATGCAGTGAGGGCAGATGAAAGTCGTGATCGTTCCGTCCGGGATATCCAGAGTGGATTCGTAGGCGTAGCTTCCATAGAGGGCTGAAAGCCAGACAAAGCCTGATTTTTCACCCACCCTGGCAAAGAGTTTGATCGCCGCGATGCCGTCCAGCAGTTTGGATTCGTCTTTCAGTTCCTTTCCGCACAGGGGGCATTTGACATCAAGTTTATAATAATCCAGCATCTTTCCTCCAGCAAATAATGATCTCATAAAACATTATAACTGCTTTTTCACTCCTTACAAGGGGCAATATGATCAGCTGGGCCATTCCGGGCATTTGTTTGGGTGCCAGTGAAGTATGAGACAACCTGCGTGTTATGAATGCTGTTTATTTCAAACAAAGCCACAATGAGTGGGGTTTTGGGGGAGAAAAAAATCTGAAGGGGATGCACCTGGCATGAGTATAAAGAGTGTGAATATAAATTTGTTTGAGCTGTTTATTTTCCAGAAGTTCCAATAAAAGCTTGACAAATTATGCCCTATAGGGTGATAGTGAAACAAAGCATTAACCACAAGGAGATTAACATGCGTAAGTTATTTTTACTCTTAATGGTGACAGTCCTTGCTATGGGCTTGTTGCTGACCGCTTGCGAAGAGACCGATAACATCACGGATCCCGAGGATTCTGAATGGTCCGTGTTTTTTGTTAACATTGGCAACGAAGCCAAGCCGGAATCCCATTATGTGACCGTTATGTGGATTGGTGACGCCGCGGATTATGTTGAGCCTACAACCGTTTCGGTTGTGGTCGATGATGTCGCGGTCGATCTGACAGAAACCTTCGGATACTGGTTCGGCGAGACGACCGTCGTTCCCGGCGAGGAATACGGCATTGAACTGATAATTGACGGCGACAGCAAAACCAACACCACCCTGGATATGGTCTATGAAGCCGACGTGACTTTCCCCGCGGAATTTGATCCTGCCGACGAGGCAGCGATCACCTGGACCCTGGCTGACGACAACCAGTCACAAATGGCGTCAGCCCTTTCCTTCGACAACGCTGATTTTGAAGAGGACATCTACGATTATGAACTTGATCCTGAGGATCGTTCCTATGTCTTCCCAGCAAACGCTGTTGAGGATTTTGGCGACATGACCACCTTCACCCTGGAACTTTCCCAGATGAATTACAAGCACCGCAACTACATTATGATTGTGTCCGCCCAGTCCGATTATCAGGACTACGGTTTTGGCTACGACAAGGCAAGGAACACCCCCGCGGAAATGATCAAATACTGCCGCCGCCTGCTCAGCCATATCCACTAAAACATCAGCTTAAGACACAAAAAAGCCGGGGATCTTGTCTCCGGCTTTTCTTTTACTGATCGGGCTGACAATTATTGGAACGCCGAACTCCGATTTGGCGGGCTGAGGCGGTCAGCATTTTTGAAGAGCCCTGCGGGCTCTGTGGCAAAGCGGAATTTGCCACCCCAATGCCGCCACCCCGATACTTGCCGTCCCAATTTCTGCACCACCGACACGCCCCAAACTTTTGGTTTCAGTCCATGAAAGCGCCGCCGCAGCGGTTCAGGCCGTTCTCCCCGTCACGCGGCTGCGAGATTATGACGCCATTTTTTTCTTCTAATGGTGGTTCATCTAACCAATTAAGAGTTATGATATCATTAATAGTTAAAACATAAAGGTCATTTCCCCAAAGTTGGGTTCCAGTTCCTTGCAGATAACTATCTTCATAAAGCAGTCTTCCTAACTTTTTATCTGCAATTCTAGGGTCTGGAGAAAAACCCGGGCCTGAACCTGCTCCCATTACTGTAAGCGGGGTTGAAAGAGTCCAAGCATGTCCGTGCAATCCAGAAACATGCCCCATCTCATGGGAAACAATTGACCCATAAGCAAAAAGATCACCATTATTTTGTGTTTTTAAAAGTATTCTCCCAAAATCTAAATAACTATCACTATTAGCATCTCCAAAATAAGCTTTACCCCCATAAGAAGAATTTTGTTCTGGGTATATTATAATCTTTCCCAAATCATCAGGTAAGACCATTGGGCCATAATCTTCAACAATTGATACCTGATTTGGATTTGTTATTTTTCCTGCAAACAAAGAGCCAACAGCATTTGGATCAAGTATTCTTGTTCGCATACTTTCTGCTGTTTGTTGATTAAAAAAACCTAAAGTATCTGGGTTAGCCTTTGAGATAATAACTTCTGCAAAACTTTGCAAAGCATTAGGATCTTCTCCAAAATCCCATTTTTTTACCAGATTATCTCTGTTTAATGGATCTGGGATTGGATTATCATGTGAAGCATAAGAAGATACTTCGCCAACATGCCTCCTAAAATCTTCTGGACTAATTGAATTCTGAGAAAGAGGGAAGAGACCTTCATAGGGTACAACTCTTATCAAGAGATTTGAGATATCTCCTTTAGGAAATTTAAATCTTCTAAGATAACTTTCTGGTTCTCCTGTTGAAGGATTTACCATTCTGCCTTGAATAAAAATATAATCCTGCAAATTT
>CAYRVG010000012.1:0-3260 GCA_964427765.1 uncultured Candidatus Cloacimonadota bacterium | reverse complement strand
GAAATCCCTCACGGGCGGCTATTGCTATATGGAGATCCCGAATTGCTTATCCTATTCACCCGGCGAGGAAACCTACCGCCGTTTGGCAAGGGGAAGCCGGCAATGGGAGTGGCACCTAACACGGGAGACCTGGGAGCAGCATCTTTACGCAGCTGGGTTTGAGATCGTGCAGGAATTGGTTGGGGAAAATCCGGCATGGGAATTTGTTTGGGTTTTGAAGTGATTGACGACATCATCAAACGGGTAAAAGGCGGCCTGATTGGCAGATACCCTGATGCTGGCGGCGCCTCAAAAACGCTGCTAAAGATTATTGAGCTTGCTGGTGACGGCAATTATCTGGAGTTGGGGGTACTTCACGGTGGCTCTCTTTGCTCAGTGGCGCTATATAAAAAGGCCTCAGGTCATACCGGCGTTTGTGTAGGAATTGATTTATTTGATGGATATTATTTTGAAAGAACGGGAAAGCTGTTAGACAAAACAGGTGTTCCGATCAGTTTGGATACTGTAAAAGCAAACATCGCTAATTTTGACCTGGATAATGTTGACCTGATTCAATCCGATACTCTTGATTTTGAGACTGATTTGAAATTTACTGTTACTTATATTGATGCGGGGCATTCTGAGAGCGAATGTTGGCAGGACTGGTTGAAAATAAAAGATATTACAACATGTTTTGTTGTCTTTCACGATTATTTATTGATCGATGGTGTGACCAAGGCTTGCGATAGAGCTGAAAACGATCCTGATTGGACTGTATTTGAAAAGAGAAAAGGCGTGTTTGTTTTACAGAGGGAACAATAAAGATGTGGTACTACGTCTGCAACCATCAACACAAGGGACGGCCATACCATTTAGCCCTGCACGCCGCAGGGCATCATCCCAAGGCATCTAAAGCAGAAGTGGCATTGTTTGATCGGGACTGGTTCATGCACAACGACAAGAAACCCCGTTTTCAGGTAACAGAACAACTTGAGCGGGGATCAGTGATCATGATCTACCCTCACAGCGCCTTACCTCCCTGGTGGTATGACGGCCTGATCAAGATCCACCCTTATGTGGCGTGCGTGTTTGTGATTGGGGAGGGACAGAAAGCGGCCATGCGGATTATCGAGCCATCCGTTCATGTGGAGACCACTGGCTGGCCCTGGTGCCCGCAGAAGCAGTTTGAGAAGCCAGAGGGGTTGAATCGGGTCTTATTTGGCCCCATCCATCCGGCAGGCGGCAGATTACGACCGGAAGCGTTCACAGCCAACAGGGAAATTTTTCATGATCTGAAGCGGATTCAGTCGCAAACCGGGTGCGAGGTGGTCGTGCGTTATATTGGGAGCTTGAAACAACAGGGGCTCCACCCCTACCATCGTTTTGAGTGGATCAAGGGGCGGCCGGATGGTCAAACCAAAGAGATTGATGCTGCGGATGTGGTGATTGCCGAAGGGACATTTATATATCAGGCAGTGGCCCGGGGGAAGCCGACCGTTGGGATCAACCAGCATTTACCGTGCCGGGCAAACAAAATGAGCGACAAATATTGCCCTCACAACTGGGATAAATACGGGAATGACCTGGCTTATCCGATCAACTATGAACCGCGAAAGCTGTTAGAGAACATTGAGGAAGCCATGCAGGGGGAACAAAGCGAATGGCGAAAACGATTTATCGGTGATCAGATGGACCGGATGGCGTTTGCGGAGACGGTTGAGGGGATTTGGAGGGAGAGTAAAATGAAATAATACTGAGTATTGTTTTTGGGCCTGACGGGTTTTCGGATGTGGTCATGCCAGCGGTAATGACTGGAAGTTGCCTCAGTGCTAGGCTGGACGCCATTTGCATAACCCAGTAACCACATCACGCTGGTTCAACTCCAGCCAGGTCCATTAGGAAGCCTGCTGCATCTGACCTACCATGTGTAGGCACAGAACACGAAGAGCCACTCCCCGAAGGTGGCTCTTTTGTTGCACACACGCTCATCGGTGACACTTTGTAAGCGCCATTGTAACTGTAGCTCCCCTATAACTCCCAACGATCCGCAGGGCTGGCCCGTTTGTGCGCTTCTTCCAGATCTGTTTGTACCAATTTCAAATAATAATTCACCATATCCAGTGTAGCATGTCCCAGAATGCGCTGCAGGGTGAAGACATCGCCGCCGTTCCTGAGATATTCAATAGCAAAGGTATGACGAAAGCGGTGAGGATGGGTGTTTGGTACCTCAGCTGAAGAGGCGATCCGGTAAAGCAGCTGCCGAACTGATGCGGCTTTGAGACCGAATAAGCGATGTGAAGGATCCGGCTGGTCCAGACCGCTCAAATAGAGCCAGAGCGCTTTGCGGGTGCGCTTTCCGAGAGGGATATAACGCTCTTGAGATTTCTTACCGGTTTCATAGGGCCGGACATGGATCTCTCCAACCTCCAGGCGGAGATCTGCAAAGGTCAGCCTGGCCAGTTCTCCCACGCGCACACCGCAATCCAGGAGGACCAGGATCATGGCCACATTCCGGCGAGCAGTAGGGCGGTGCCGATAATAGGATTGGCCTTCATCCGGAGAAACTTTCACTTTCTGGGCATGGAAAATCAACCGCTGCAGTTCATCCTCTGAAAACGGTTCCGGGACCGGTTTGGTGACCTTTGGCCGGGCAAGGTCCAGGGTGGGGTTTGGATCCACCAGGTCATTCTCGTGCAGCCAACGAAAACAGGACCGCAATGCTTTCCAATAATTATCTTGGGCCGCATTGGAGAGCGGCCGGCCCTTGCGAGTGGAAGTTGAAACCCGGTTAGGTTCATAATCGCTTTTCAGATACAGTATGAAGCGTCGGAGATACTCAGTATTTATCTCTGAGAGTGGGGGATCTTCCAGGAAGTCGCAGGCGATCTTGAGATACAGTTCATAGAGCTTGGCGGTCTGGCTGCTGTGATCAATGCGGAAGGACAGCAGGAATCCTGCGATCGCTTGAGAGAATGTAAGATGTGGTGTTTTAGATTGGGATTTCATAGGCTACCTCGACAGTAATACTGAGTTTATGAGAGTAACTGACCTGGTAGCCCATGATTTTCGGAGAGGTTACTGTGACTAAAAAAGCGGGCGACGAGATTCGAACTCGCGAATGGTAGCTTGGGAAGACAAAAAACAGGTTACTCCCTTATATAGCTACATCTTGAGTAGGTAGCCTGATTGCTCAAGCAGGCTAACAATTCAGGTACTTGACTGGATTTTGTGACATCCAGAAGAAGCTACCCGGTCAGATACGATATTTTTGAAATCTTTTT
>CAYRVG010000011.1:0-24064 GCA_964427765.1 uncultured Candidatus Cloacimonadota bacterium | reverse complement strand
GCTGGCGCGGAGGGATCGTCCGCGTCTGAGAAGAATTCGTTGAAATACTCCGTGAAAACATAATCCACCAGGTCCCGGGCCTCGTCCTCATAGACATTGTAAAGCGGGAAGCTCACCACCATGACCTTGCCGCTGTTACTAAGGTTCAGGATCCCGATGGGCATGTCGTTCATGATCCCTTCCGGCGAGGCGTCATCGTAATCTGAACCGTAGTTGTAGACCGTCGCGCAATCCGGGTTCGGGCCGATGCTTCCCACCCGCAGGATGTGCCCGTTCAAGCTGGGGCTGGTTTTCTGGGGATCTATCTCCACCTGGGGGAACTGGTCGTGGACTGGCGTGGCGAATCTGAAGCGCGCGGAGTTGTCATAATCGGTCTGGGCGATGCCGATGATACCGTTGATGAAGGTGTCCGGGTCGAAGGTTTCGGGATAGCCGGAATTGAGGGCAAAGGCCATCGTCGGCATGTAGAGGCTGAACATGACGTTCCCGCCGGCTTCGATATAGTCCTGGAGCGCGTCCCGCACGCCATAGGGGTAATCCATGGAGGAGAAATCGTTGCCGTGCCAGATGATCGAGGAATAGATGCCGATGTCCGCCAGGCGCAGGTTGTCGTCAAGGCCGGTCAGGTCGAGCTCGGCGGTGTCAAAATGCCAGCTTATACGGTGGTAAAAATCATCCACCTGTTCGTCCGTCGGTTGGAAGGGGGAGGTGCCGGAAAAGTCCGAGGTTTCGTCGACGATCAGGACGCCGTGGTCGAGGGTGATGGGTCTGCTTTTCACAACCTGCGCGAAGGGGCTGGCGTTCTCATCCATATCGACGGCGCAGAGGCTGTAATAATAGTAATCCTCAGAGCCGGTGACGTCGGAATCCACATACATCGTATCCTGGATCGTCCCGCCGATCTGGTCCCCCAGAACGCCCTGTTCCTGGGAGCGGTGGAGTTCGTAGCCGGCGAGGTCGAGCTCATTGTTCGCGTCCCAGCTCAAAGATATGGCCTGGTAAACCGGCTGGTCCGTGAAATTCTGAGGTTCGAGGGGGATCGAGAGGGGAATGCCGGTCGTATAGACCATGTAGCTTTCATTGTTGAAAGTATCCACCGAGCTGACGCCAAAGTAATAGAGCTGGCCCTGGGTGAGATCGCCTATGGTGATGGACGTTGACGTCGTCTCCAGGGGATCCCCCCAGTCATTCAAAGTCGTGGAATAATAGACGTTGTAATGATCGATATTCGGGTCGTTGTAGCCCTCCCAGGAAAGCTGGAGGGAATTGCCGTTCCCGCAGTCGTTGGCCACGAGGCCATAGGGGGCGGCCGGCATGTCCGCGAAAGTGGCGGCGCAGGCCACGGAAGCGCGGATGACCTCCGCGCAGTAGGCGGGATCGAGGTTTAGAACGAGGTCCTGGGCGGAGTGGTAGACATCCGAGAAATCGGACTCGAAGAAATAGATGACGTTATAGCCCCTCTGGAAGAAAGGGTAGCTGTCGCTGGAGCCGCTGTTCGAATTTCCATAGTAGGTGGAAAGGTCGGTGTAGTCCTCTGTGATCTGGGCCGCGTAGGCGCTGTGGTTCAAAGAGCCGTCGTAGGGCATCAAACGCACCTCCCAGTTCGCGGGGTCCGCCTCGTTGTTGGCGATCATGTCGTGATTCATCATCAGGCGGATGTTCTGGCCGTTGTCCAGGGCGTATTGCGCGTAGTGTTTGGAGCCCCAAAGGCCGAATTCCTCGGCGGCGAAGGTCACGAAGCGGATGGAGGTGCGGGGCTGGAAGCCGCTCTGCATCATCACGCGCGCCATCTCGAGCGCCGCGACCGCGCCGCTGGCGTTGTCGTCCGCCCCTGGCGCGAAAACATAGGGATCGCTGTTGTTGGAGATCGAATCATGGTGGCCGCCGACGATGATGAACTGGTCCGGATAGATCGTGCCCGGGATGGTTGCCACGACGTTATATTGGGTCGTATTGTTCCAGCTGAAGTTTTGCAACTGGGTGTTTGTGACCCCGTAATCGATGAATTGCTGCTGGATCCACTGCGCCACGAGGAGGCGGTTGTCCGCCATGGCGTAACGGGTCTGGAAATCCTCCAGGCTTTGGATGGTGTTTTCAACGCTGGTTTCGCTCACCAACGCGATCATGGCGTCAATATCCGTCCGCCTGGCCTGGGAAACCGAGGGCGGGGTCGTTTGCGAGGGGAAACGGATGCCGCGCATTTCCAACTGCGTAAAGGGGTGATCGATCAATTGCCGGAGCTGGACATCGCCCAGGGCGCTTTGCACCAGGTAGGCGGATTCGAGCTCCAGCAGTATCTTTCCGGCGTTGCCAAGTTCAGGCCTTCCCTCTATGGGGATCTTTCCCACCAGGTAAAGGACCAGGTCTGGCTGAAGCTCCGTCAGCATGATCTCTGATTCCAGGCCTGTTTCCGTTTCGGCCGGCGTGATGGCGATCACATATTCGGAATCATAATGTAAAATATCATAGCCGTCAGTGGCCAGCATCCGCACGCTGCCATTAAGGTCTCCGGCGGTGTATTTATCCTGCAAGGTGTTCACAGGTATGCCAACGACGTGGCTTGCGAAGGCGAAAACCGTTACCTGCATGAGAATTAGCAAAGCTGGTATTTTCCTCATCTTGTACTCCCTATGTATTCAAAACGTTGTATAATGAGCATTTTCTCTAACGATATTTTAAGCAAAAAACATTCCTCTGGCAAAGTTAATCGCCACAGCGAGGTAAAATTGTCCTTCGATGCGGCTTGGATGCCTGGTTGATTTGTTTGACCTTTGGCAGATAAGATTCTTGAACATTTCATCACCACTACCAGGAAAGATATATTTACTGTTTCAGAAATTTTTCGTTTTGCTTGATGCCGGTTCGTACTTATATTTTATTCAGATTTATAATTTACCAGGAGGTATATCATGAAGAAAGCGTCGCTGTTAATAACCGCGTTGGCATTGCTTATGTCCGTTTTATACGCCCAGGCCGAAACCGGGGTGGAAAAAACGGATGATGTACAGATTATCAGGATAGAAAAGGAGATCGAGAAAAACGGTGAGGGCAGGAAAATGGTTATCACCAAGCCTGTCCAGAGCGATGTTTATTTTGGCATCTACGCGAATGACCTGGACGAGGACAAGGCCCGAGAACTCGATTATCAATATCCATACGGGATCCTGATCTCCGGGGTCGTGAAAGATTCCCCCGCCGGGAAACTCCAATTGAAAGCCAATGACATCATCATGAAGATCGATGACGATGAAGTTGCGGATCTGGCGGAATTTGACAGGATCCGTTCAGAACTGAGCGTGGGCGAGGAAATAATGCTCAGCATCTGGCGCAAGGGCGCGATCCTGAACATTCCGATGACCATGCAGCCACGTCCGGAAAGGTCTTCTACCACAACCGGCAAAGGACAGAACGATGGCAAACTCTCCCCCGGATATGGCGGCGGTTCCTGGATACCCTATTGGTTCATCACGGATGTGGAGGATGTGAACGATCTGATCGCAGGCCTGGGGTTTGACGAGGACGCGATCGGCGACCAGGGTTTCCTCGTGCAAGGCGGCGCGGGCAAGGGACACGTGGGCAAAGGCATCTTCATCGGGGGACTGGGAGCTTCCTATTCATACAAGGAGGATCTTCCCGGGGCCCGCACGAGAATGACTTACAATTCTTCCTTTTGGGGCGTGACTTTGGACAAACGCATTCCCATCACCCAAAACTTCATCAGTTCGCTGGGGATCATGATCGGGGGCGGTGGACATGAAGTTCAGTATTCCGAGGCAGATTCGACATTTGTCTGGCCGGAGATCTTTACCGGAAGCAGTTTCAGCGCCAGGATAAACCGCAATTTCGTGGTCGTCCAGCCGAAGGTCGAGCTCATGTACCGCCTCCTGAGCTGGTTCGCGTTGCGGGCCGAGGTCGGTTACGTCTATGGGGTGCCCACCTACAAGGGCTGGTATGTGACGGACATCAACAACAATAATTACAAGATCCAGGGCTCACCCGATACCCCTTTCCAGGGCCTGACCTTCAGCGTCGGCCCCTGGTTCGGCTTCTGATCTGAATAATGGGTGAAACCAAACCAGACCCGGATGTTCGACCACGTATTGGCCAAAGATAGTATCCGGCCACCAGGATCAAAGCAATAAGCACAGTCAGGGGCGTTGTAAACGCCCCTTTTTCTGGCAACGTTTCACAAGCCTGGAAGCACTTCCCAGCCCTGGCCGGTGTCTGCGACCTCTCTAAATGTCAGCAAGATCTGTTTTCGTAACACTGGCTTTAGCCGGTTTTGACCGATCATTGGAAAAACCAACTGAAGCTGGTGGAACGACCGGCACCCCTCCCACCAGCCAACAAGTTGTCCGGCGGGGACCCCGGGAAGCCAGTGTTACGCATTCACACAAATTCGCGCAAATTCGTGAACAAGATCATTTTGATCCTGTTTATACTGTCATCCGCGTTATACTTGTTGTGTCGCCTGCAGGGCTCTTCTGGATCCCGGATCAAGCCCCGGATGACAGGGAGTTCCCATCATTCCACCTTTTCACCTTTTCACGATCAAGATCATGTTGATCAGGTTATCAGAGTTCTATCATTTTTTCAATGTTCCATATTTCCACCGATGGAAAATCGCCCAAAAAAAGCCCCGGCGGGAACCGGGGCGTATGTTTGGTTTTTAGGTTCAGTTATTTAACTATAACCATCTTCTTGGTTTGGCTTAGGGAGGGAGTGCTCAGCTTGTAGAAGTATATTCCGCTTCCACAGGCCTTGCCATTGGTGTCTCTGCCGTCCCAGTTGAGGGTATGAAGACCTTCGGAGACGCTAAAGCTCCTCACAACCTGTCCGCTTATGTTGTAGATGTCCACAGTGCCGTTCTCCCCGGCTTTGAGGGCAACTTCGATGCTGGTGTTTGCCTTGAAGGGATTGGGATAGGCGTTCTTCATTGAAGTTACTTCCGGAAGCACTGGCGGCACATTGCCTTCGATGATGACACTGACAGGTCCGTGGAACGAACTGCTGTTGTAATCAACTGCTTCCAGCCAGTAATAATAAGTCTGGTCGATCTCGACCTCATTGTCAGTGTGGTTGTAGGTCTGGGTGGTGCTGGTGTTGGTGGCGGGGATCAGGGTACTGATCATTACCGAACCACTTTGGGTGTTGCTTGTGTTGCGGTACACCACATAGCCGTTCATATGGTTTTCAGACTGGCTCACCCAGGTAAGTTGGACATTGTCGTCCGCGGTGACAGCGGCGGTGAAACTGCTCAGTTCAACAGGTGTTGGAGGTTCGCCGCAGATGTATTCGCCGAGGAAATCGACCTGGTAGTTGGTGTTGATATCCACGAATTCGATGGATTCGGGGATCCAGTTGATGTAGCATTCGTCATAGACCATGTAGATACCGGGCTGCCAATCGCCGGGATAGGTGAACGTGTGGGGAGTGAAAACCGGCGGAACTAAGGGCATGCCGTTGAAGAGGATCTCGGCATTGATGTCCGGACCTGTGGGATCCGCAATATCATGTGCTTCCACCAGGAATGTCAGTCCGCCTGTGGGTTGAGTGTACAGCTCGATCGCCATGTCATTGGGGATCACATCCTTCGTGATGTTCGGGCCACGGACTTCCGAGACCTTGACTGTCTGGTTCTTGACCGCGGGCAAGCGCTGCCAGGATGAGCCGTCGCCGCCTGTGCCATAAACCCAGAGGAACCACTCGCCAGAGCCTGTGTCGGCATCGATCTGGGCGGAGATCCATCCATCTTCCATCACCACGGATTCGGGAAGCTCAACCTCAAATTTGTAGAGGCTCCAGCCACCCCAGGGGAGATCTTCTATGAAGGTCGTTGTGGCGTTCAAGGCGTAGGAATGGACGGGATTGGCCCAATCAGGCTCGAGAGTTACCAGGGTGGAAATGAACCCGATGCCCGTAGGTCCGGGGCCGTCCGTGGCGATGACGTTGAGGTCCGGATCGAGGATCTCATAGGAAACTTCGCCATCCCATGTACCGGCATAATACACTGTCGCGATCACGTCGCCAGCATTGGCGGCGAAAGTATGTGATTCCGGGCCTGAGCCCGTCTCCAGGGTGATGCCGTCGAGAACGAGGACACCCTCTACGTAGACATCCAGCGCGCCGCCGTTCCAGCCATCGCCGAAAGAATCATACAGATTCACGGTATATGTGCCGGTCACGGGTGCCGTGAGATCGGGTTCCGGGATGACGCCGATGCCTTCCGGGTAGGGGCCGTCGGTGGCGATCACGTTCAGATCAGGGTCAAGGATCTCGTAAGTTACCTCAGAATCGTATGAACCTGCTGAATAAACGGTCAGGATATACTCGCCTGCGTTGGCATCAAAGGTGTGGTCCTCGGGTCCTGAGCCCGTCTCCAGGGTGATGCCGTCGAGAACGAGGACACCCTCTACGTAGACATCCAGCGCTCCGCCGTTCCAGCCATCGCCGTAAGAATCATACAGCCTTACGGTGTAGGTGCCCGTGGTGGGCGCTTCGATGCCAGGATCCGCACCTGGGGGCTGGGTCCATTCTTCCTCATAGTTGTAGAACTTGACAAAGAAGGGCTCGGTGGCATTGGGTGTGCCGGGTACCCAGGCAGAACCGTCATAAACACCGACCAGACCATAAAATGTGAAATCATCGATCGGGTCGGTCAGTCCTGAGAAATTATCCGCAACTTCGTAATCAAGTCCATCAGTTGTGGAAAAAACGCTGGTCACACCGCCTTGAGCGTCATAGGGTTGTTCGAAGATAAGGTCTTGCGCCATCAATGGGACCAGGCCCAAAACAGACAACGCTACGATGAATAAAAGAATTCTTTTCATAGTTTACTCCTTTGGCTGCTTGGTTTATTGGTACAGACATCAGCCTTGGTCCGCACCAGGGTTAGACACTACCACTTCAATAAGTTTTGGTCATAACCTCAAATCTTCTACATAAGCTCCACGTGATGAAACTTAAACCAAATAATAAATATATTTTTCCCCACAATTTGTCAAGAGGATTATTCGTAATTTCTGTTTACTTTTTTCAACAGATAATTTAAGGTCTTTACACATAATATTTTATGGACAAAAACCCGATACAAAGTATCAGGGTATGTAGGGAAAAATTCAATGGTTATTTTAAGATGATCAATTTCCTGGTCTTGTTGAAGGAAGGCGTATTTAGTTTGTAGAAGTATATACCGCTGCTACAGGGTTCACCATTGGAATTCCTCCCATCCCAGACAAGGGTATGGGGTCCTTCAGAGATCCTGAAGCTTTTTACCAGCTGCCCAAGAACGTTATAGATTGTGATCGTGCCGTTCTCCCCGGCTTTGAGGGCAACTTCGATGCTGGTGTTTGCCTTGAAGGGATTGGGATAGGCGTTCTGCATGGAAGTAACTTCCGGAAGCACTGGCGGCACATTCCCAGCAAGGGTTGCACTTACCGGGCCGTAGTAGGTGGAATTGCCATAGTCAACAGCCTCCAGCCAGTAGAAATATGTGTTTCCTGTTTCAACTTCTAAATCAGTGAAGCTGTAGGATTGTGCCGTATTGGTGTTTGTGGCGGGAATAAATGGATCGACTATCAAGGCAAAGTTGGATTGGTCATTAATTGAGTTGCGGTAAATGCGGTAACCGATCATCTGGCTTTCTGACTCGCTTGTCCAATCCAGGCGGACAAGGTCTTCGACTGTGAATGTGGCAGTGAATGAAGAAAGTTCCACGGGCACATTGACCTCTTCCGGGGAGGCGACAGTAAATTCTCCGATCTGCGTAACGTTGTTTGCCCGGATCAAGTTTGAATTTACCAGTGTGTAGTCATTCCATGGCGCCCACTCATAGTGCTGGCTTTCCCTGTAAAGGATCCGCCATTCCGTGGGAGGGCTTGGAAGTTCTGAATCGTTGATTGCAAAGCGCATGTTCAATCCAAATGAAGAAAGTGTTGTCCCCAATTCCCAATATTTGCCGTTTGTGACATCCAGGCCGGCGGGAAGAGCCCCTGAAGGAGCCGTGCCTATCTCATTGAGATACACATGTTGCATGTCATCATATTCACCGTCAGGAGTTCCGGCAAAAATATCAAGACCTGCTGAGGTTGAAGGATAATCCACACTTTGAGGCAGAGCATCCAGATCCAGATAAGTATTGTTCGCCTGATATTGTATTGGAGCCGGAAGTATCTCCAAATCGAAGTCGAACCAACCATAGGTTGGAGATACCGTGGAAGTGATTCCCACCATGTTCATTTGCACTTTATAGTTCGAATCGGCGAAAAGCGCAGCCCAGTCAGGATCGCAACTTGTCAGATCCAAATCACCGAATCCGTATCCGGTCTGCGACTCGCCGGTTCCTATGTCCCCGGTCCAGCTTGCCAGCAGAGGACTTAACGCCCTGATCTGATCCTCATTAGGATAGGGTGTGGCGATCACAAAGGTGGCAAAATCAATGGTTAATACCTGGACACCGTTGTGGGTTATGTAACCAGTTGTATTGGAGTAAACTCGTTCATCCCCGGACTGTCCGGGAGTGTCCCATGGGGCAAGTGGATCCACGGTATTGATGCGTTTGAAAGCCACCAGATCAAAGGGGGTGAACATCATGTCCAACTCACTGGGGGAATTTGCCAGGGGCACATTTTCATCGATACAGACCAGAGATGTTGTGGTTCCGTTATCGTGGATATATTTCTCTGCGTAATAATGATATGGATAATCAGCTGCGGGACCATAGGTGAACCAGTTACCATCGTGGGTGGGAAAACCAGGACCGTCTGCGTCATAGATCCAGTTTCCGCTGCGGTCGTAAGCCTCAAGATCTTCAACATCAAAGGTCATCAGAGGCTGAGCAAAGAGAATGAAGGGGAACAAAACAAACAGTGGAAAAACTGCGATTGAAATTTTTAATGAAACTTGAAATGGTTTCGTCTTCATTTTATCATCTCCTGATTATCGGGAACACTCTCCTAACAAAATATGCACTCAGAGAGTCTTCCTCTTGGGTTGCACGATATCAATAACCATAAACTTCAACTAGTAAATTGTTTAGAATCAGGGTGAGAATGCTTTGTCATCCTGAACTCGTATCCTTGCAGACAGCTTCTTCAAACCAGGTATAAATCCTCATCAGGTATTTTTCAGACCATTCATAACATAAGTTCATAGTATAAATTCGCTGCAAAGAGCATACGTGTAGCCAAATAAGAGCATTGGGCGTAAAATTGCCACAATTTGCAGCAGAACATCTCGGTATGTATGATATCTTTCGTTAAGATCTCAGCTTGACGGATTTTACACTTATAGCTCTGTCTGAATTGATCAATGGTTACTCAGCAGGTTACATATGTTCAGCAGGCTATTCAGAATAATGTGCTGCAAACCAATCCTCGATCCTCAGGACAATATTGTCTATATCTTCATTGGAAAACTCTGAAACCAGCAGATCACGCGCCTGGCTGGCATCTTTCTGCCCGTTGGCGGCAGCAAGGGAGAGCCAGAAGAAGGCCTCATAGGCATTTTCTGGAAATCCTTCTCCGAAAGCGTAACCGATCCCGGTCTCATACTGGGCGTCCGAATGACCCTGGTCAGCGGCACGCAGGAACCATTTAGCTGCCTCGGCCTGGTTTTTTGGGAATATCTCACCATCTCGATAGGCTTTTCCGAGGGTGAATTGCGCATCTGGATTTCCCAATTCCGCGGCTGAGACAAGCCATTTCTTTCCCTGATCAGCGTCCTGGTTCACTCCGATACCTTCCAGATATACCTGGGCAAGCCTGTATTGGGCCTGGTGATTGTTCTGCTGGGCTGACAGGCGGAACCATTTCAATGCCTTATTAATGTCCTTTTCTGTGCCTTCCCCTATCTCATTCATCGATCCGACTTCAAATTGAGCTTGCGGATCACCAAGTTCGGCTGCGCGGCTGTACCAGTGCATAGCCTGGGCAGGATCGGGCTCCACCCCTTCACCATATTTGTAACAATAGGCCAGGTCGATTATAGCATCGATCTCATCTTGTTTGGCGGCCTGTTGTAACCATCTGATGCCCTTTTCTTTCTCGGCTTGATCTTTTCCGCCATTGAAATACAAACGTCCCAGGTAATATTGGGCACGGGCATGACCTTTTTCAGCTGCGATCGTGTACCATTTTATCGCTTCGCTTCTGTTCTTTTCGATGCCCTGACCTGTTTCAAAACACATTCCAAGGCTGAATTGAGCAGCAGTGACGCCTTTGTTCGCGGCCTGGCGGTACCACTTGATAGCTTCCTTCTTGTCTTGTTTAACGCCCATACCATTGAAATACAAATACCCAAGGTTATTCTGGGCTCCGGGATTACCCTGTCTGGCAGCCATCTGATAATATTTTAAGGCTGCTTCCATATCCTTTCGTACACCGAGACCTTGCTCATAGCAAATTCCAAGTTGGAACTGGGAATCTGCATCGCCATTTTCCGCTGCATTTACAAGGGCAGGACTGTATTTGACTTGCCCCAGCAAGGAAACAGCAAGAATAAGGCAAACCAGAATTAAAGTTATCTTACGCATCTTTACCTCCATCAATCAACAATAATTCAAAGCCTGTATTTAGTCAAGAGGAATTTGTGTAGCAGAATACGCGCGGCTTTTTCAGCTACTTCCATCCGGTCCAGAGCTTGATCGGGATTTTCCCCACAACTGATGATGCCATGACCCTGCCAGAAGAGGATTTTCCTGTCCTTGATGGCTCTATATGTTGCTTCAGCCAATTCCTTGGAGCCGGGAGGGGCAAATGATACGCAGGCCGCTCCTTCGGGCAAATACAGGGAATATTCCGGCAGAGCTTTGGCAAGGGCCTGGTTGAGCAGGATCTCCTCCTTGTATATCTCCATTTGGCTGAGTTGGATTATGCTGGCAGGATGTGAATGCAGGATAACTCTTTCCTTTAGATCCCGGTTTTTAAAATGCTCCTGAAGTTTGCGGTGACAACTCCATTCAGAGGTTGGAGCCGCTTGGGATGGGGAGAATGTCTCAAAACTACCGGAAACTGAAACCAGAACCAGACTGGGTATGGGATCCTGTGCCAGTTGGCGGTAGCGGCTGCCGGTACGGGAAACCAGATACCAGTCGGCGTTTCCGGTAACAACCGAAGATAATTCCCGGGTGACGTTCACAGAGATATTGCCGGCATTGGCTTCGCACCAACCCAGGAGATTGATTTGGGCAGCAACTCCCTGAATTGTATGTAGCAGATCTTTCAGCAGGTCAGATTTTTCTGCCCAAGAAGACAGATCAGCTGCAGAATTAATCCTCTTCTCCATTGAAGCTTCGTTCACGGCAGATCTTCTCCACTTCACGAAAGTTGACCTTGCCGCTGGCCATCATCGGAATATCCTCTATCACGTAGAATTTGCGCGGTACCGCAATGGAGGGAAGCTCTTTTTTCAGGTGTTTCAGGACCTTGTGCATATCAAAGTTTCCGTTCGCGACCGCGGCCACTACATCCGCGCCCTTGACGGGATTGGGAACATCCACCACGCAGCAGATCACATCCTCAGGAAGAAGGTGGCTGAGCACATCCTCCACCTTGACCAGGGAAACCATTTCGCCGCCAACTTTCACAAATCGTTTGAGCCTGCCCTTGTGCCAGAGGAAGCCGTCTTCATCAATCAGGCCAATATCCCCGGTGTCATACCAGCCATTGTGGATGCGCAATAAGGTTTCCTCGATGTCTCCAAGGTAGCCTTCCATCAACATATCACCTTTAACGAGGATCTTGCCTTCCTGGTTGGGTCCCAGGATCCTGTCCGTATTGATATCCTGGATGCGCACCTGGACGCCCGGTATCGGTTTGCCAATGCTGCCCAGTTTGTGAACGCCGGGATAATTGGTGGAGATTATCGGCGAGGTTTCCGTGGTTCCATAGCCTTCGAATACTACTATGTTGTGTTTTTTAAGAAATCCTTCATATATCTTGTCCGGCAGTTTATCAGCTCCTGCTATGGCAAAACGTATGCTGGCAAAATCGCCGGGTTCGGATTTTTTCAAATAACCGTAAAAGAACGTAGGTGTGGCGGTCATGAAAGTGACCTTGTATTTCCTGACGAGGGAACTGATGACTTGGTATTCCAAAGGATTGGGATGGGCAACCATGGTCGAGCCGAGAAGAAGGGGAAGCCAGAAATTGGTCGTAAGCCCGAAGACATGGAAGAGGGGCAGCATGCTGAGGAAGATATCATTATGGTCCAGTTTGACGATCTTGGGTACGGCGTCCACATTGTGCAGTATGTTGCGGTGGGAAAGCTGAACGGCCTTGGGCTCCTTCTCGCTGCCGCTGGTGAAAAGGATCACGCTGATCTCATCCAGGGGGCCGCCGTGCACTATCCCCTTGAGAACGGGAAATGGGAGTTTTGCAAGTGCGGCAGCCTTAAGTTTTGCCACAAGGGTCACTTTGGCCAGGATGTCTTCCACCATGATCATGTGGTCAATGGGTTCCAGATCGAGTTTATCGAGCAGTTTCCTGCTTGTCAGAATGCTCTTGAATGCGCATTTTTCCCTTGCGTAGAGGCAGTTCTCTATGGCTCCGGTGGAGTAATTGATCATTACCGGTACCTTGCCACTCATCAGAGTGCCAAGTATACCCAGCATGCATCCCGTGGAAGTTGGCAGAAGTATGCCCACATATCTTCCCCTGATTTTGGCGATGTGATTTTTCAGGATGAGGGATGCTATGAGCAATTTTCCGTATGTGTACTCCGAATCAGTTGCTTTGTCGTGGACAGCAGTATGTTTGGCGAATTTTTTGGCGATCTGTATAAAACGCTGGTGAAGTTGAAGCATAAATATATCCTTGATTATTATTTGATGATGTGCAGCCAGTCACGCAAAAGGAAATCAAGCCTGCCGATGAGCAGTGAGATACGCGCCATGACTGTGTAGCCGAAAGAGGCCCCAAAGCTTATCATCAGAAACCAAATACCAATCTTGGAGGGAATTTTGGCAAAGCCCTCCTGTTTCTTGCTGAAATAGAAGAAATACACGCCGCAGAGAGTGCCGATTATCAATAGTATCGTGCCCACAACATCTACAGCGGATTCATACTGGAAGGGATTGATCATGGTGGCGGCGATCTGGCTGAGGAAATCCGCTTGGAAACTTAGCAGCATATAAATAGCGGCGGTCGTGCCCACCATGATTGAAATCGGGTATCGGCTGACCCACTGCAGTGAGGGTATCATGCGCAGCAGCATCATGATGCCCAGGGCAAAGGGTATAAGCAGGAGCCAGTTGTTGGCAAAATCGGTGAACAACAGGTTGAAGAGATTCGGCACCAGGATGTTGTAGATTGTGTAGATCAGCCAGTAGCCGGCGGATAATCCCACAAAGATCTGTTCCGCCAGTTTGTAAAAGGGATTATCCTTATACAGAAAACTGAATATACTGAGAGTGAAATAGGCTCCCAACCAGATTCCAAGTGTATTCATCAGATCAGGCATTGTTCGCCTCCGTTGCTTTGCTGGCTTCCTTTCTTTTGCGCCAGGCTTTGATATTGCCGATGGCGATAAGAATCAGGATCAGGATATGGGCCACAGACTGGGGATTCATGTTCAGGCTGGCAGTACCTTCGTAACCGAGAAGAAGTTCGTATTCAGCAGCTGCCTTCATTCCACCCATCAGTCCGTAAAGCTGGTTCTGGTCGTTCACATAGGGCAGGAATCCCGGGGCGCTTACTGCAGTCGTGCCTCCCGATACCGGGACATCGTATTTGCCCCTGGCGGTCATGATCCAATCCCGGAGTCCGGGATCTCCAGCCGATAATGACACCACATATCTGATATCCTGAAGGGTCCTGACAGGTTCCAAAAGCGGGATCTCTTCATATTTCAGGCCGGAATTGTCTCTGGGGAAAACTGTCTTGAAATTCCGTCCCATTCCCTGTATGACGACCATTCCTCCCACTTTATAGCCGAGGTTGACATAGTCCAGACCATAGATCTGATCGTTATTGAACTTCTCCTGCACCGTGGCGAAGGCGATGTCCGCCATTTTTGAACCCTGGGGCCACATCGCTGTGGCGATTATGTGGTGTCCTTTTCTCCAGGCGTGCTCGATGACCGCCTCCGCCATCGGCTGAAGTTCGGTGACGGTGGAGGGATCATAATCAAAGGATATGATAACAGGCGAGCCGATGGGAGTTGAATCCACAAGGTCATAAGCCTGTTTTGTGAGTGGAGTGCCATAGGTTTTCAACCCTAGCGGAAAGATGATCGGCAGGGCGACCACAATCACCAGGACCAGGAAAACTATCCTGCGTTCAAGCTGGGTTCTATCAATTTTTGCCATCAACTTCCTCCCAGGTATGCTCTTTCTATCCCGAGTATGATCCTAAGAGATGAACCGACTATCCCCAGCGAGGCGCTGATCAAAATTGCCCTCTGGGCAGCACTGTTGGGATACTGCATGATAAAATCTGTAATCTCAGGCAACCTGAGGAAACTCCAGCCGTCAGGTATCCAGCTTGTTAGCACAGTTGCAAAACTTGTCCGGCCAAGCATGACGATTACGGCAGTGATCATCAGGAGGTTAGATTCAAGGGAGCGAATGATGAAGGCCCGGTATGCTGCTGAGGCAATATAAAATGCGAGCAAGGCAAACATAGTCGAGGAAAGGGGCATGTAAACATGCTCAAAAACATAATCGAAAGGTTTCAGGCCAAGGTTGGTAACAACTCCCTCTCCCTGGCCAAGGATACCGGAAGTATTTTCCATCCCCCACAAAAGTCCAAATGTGACCATGAGCGCGAAGCTGATCAGGCCGGCGAGATAATAAGGCCAGTTCTCACTCCGCTTGGCCACGCGGGTCACATTTGCCTGGATGAGGCTGCTTTGGCCCAGCAGGATGGCGAAACTGGAAATGATCATGAACCAGTTGGTGAGGGTTTCCTCTAAAATCGCAAAGGGGTAATGGGGAATGAATCCCGCCACGATGATCAACATTCCTGAGATGAAAGCCAGAATGAGCGGTACGTTCTTTTTCATGGTCAATTTCCTTATTCAAATAGATGTTTGAACCAATTCTGGCCGGCAATTTCCATTACCACACCAGCCAGAACGAGGATTATCACCAGCAGTTTGCCAAAGTCATGGCCCTTCAGACTTCCCAATTGCTGAGGGTCGCGTGATAAGTAAGCTGAAGCGGCGTACAGTTCCTCGCCGATCAGGGTGTAATCACAGGAAACAACAAAGAATGGTATCTGATGTGGCTGGCCTGTTCCCGCGGTCTGTATCGCCCCGGTCCCAAATCCGGTTTCTGTGAGGATAAGTGATTCTGCCCAGAAAGCACCGAGAAAGAAGTTTGCAGCCGGTTGTTCGCGGATCATTATTCCGTCAACGCCGGCAACATACCCGAACTGGTCATCCGTAACATAAAAAACGTTCTCCTCACGGTAGGCATCGGGATGGCCGGCTTTCATATAGGCTTCCTTGACTGTCTCACGAGCGGCAGAAAGCACCATTGAATAACGGCAGGGGACCAGAAGTTCAGTACCGTATTCCGCGGATTTTTGGGCCAGGTGGTTGAGGATGTTCAAAGCAGCGATTGTCTGGATATCACCAAGATCGCTGATACCAGGAACGAAGAGAATCGGTTTTCCTTTTTCCGTGGCGCGTCCGATCGCCTCATCCATGCTGTCCAGACCGCTGATCCGCCTGATAAAAAGTTCCCTGCCCCGCCTTGCGGAAAAGATATAATACAGAATGGCGGCACAGATGGTCAGAAGCAGGATCAGCATCGGAAGCTTGTTCATAGAGAACCATTGCTGTTTGGTTTCCGTATCCGCAAAAAGGGCTGTGCTATCGGAGAGATCGGCATTGTAAGCAACAAGCCGGTATTGATAACCTGTATCCGGCGAAAGGCTCGTATCCTTGAACTCGCCGGCAAAGGAAAACTCGTTGGAGATTTCCAGGTATCCGCCCAAGGAATCCGCTTTCTGTAGACTGAGAGATTTCCACTGCGGGCCAAGATCCCACTGGAGGATGACTGCCGTGCCGTCATCCCATGGCGCGTCCAGGGCTGTAAAATAATCCTCGGCAGCAGGTTTGGCACCGAGCCCGGGAATCAGCAGCAAAACCAAGGAGAGAAAATAAACATTCTTCATATAGATTCTCCAATCTGAATCATTGTTGTAAGAATTCTGCTCTGATGTTGTCGGTTAGCTCAATTATCAAAGCAACCCGTTCTTGCTTTACAGATTTATCTGTTTGGTTTTCAATGCAGTTACCGATTTCCCGGACGAAAGTGATAATATTTTGGAAAACCGGAGAATCCGAGGACTGTCCATTTGTCAGGTACATAAGATTGTTTTCCAGATACTGCCAGGCTCCTTCCTGAAGCAGTAATGCCGATCTATGTGAACTATAGGCAAGCTCAACAAGCCGGGCAAACCCGTTGGTTACTTCTGTCCAGGCTCCCAACCCCATCAACGTGTAGATCTCATAGCGTTTTTGATCGGACAGAGCTTGCTCGATTGAGTATTGCACATTGTAAAAAGTGTTTTCCAGTGCAGGCCAGTTTCCTTCTGATATCAGTGGTGAAACGTTGTTCATTAGTTTTTCTGTGATATCCTCCAAACCGAGATCTGGCGAAAGAGCAGTCATTTGGCCCATTACCGATCTCAGTTGCGCGGAATTCCTGTTATTCACAGCCATTTGCAGATTGGTGAAAAGAACTCCCCAGGCAAAAGCCGCATCAATACTGTCACTGGAAGCGGGGGATACTTCTTTCATCCTAAAAGTGGAAGGCCCTGGTTCATCCAGGTTTTCCAGAGCCAAGAACATGGCTTTGACGGAAGGGATGGTGGCAAATTCCGTGATTTTGTTGGAAGTGTCGGGCAGTCTGGCTTGTTCTTTACCCTTGCAGCTTATAAAGAAAAGGATGCAGGCGAGAAGTAAGAAAGTAAGTGTTTTTTGTTTCATTTGCTTCCTTTGGAATTCTGTTGCATTAAGTTAATGGGTTTGATAACGGATAGGTAAAGCGGCTTTACCCGTTAATATGAAGATGATATCATTAAACAAGATACTTTCGCTTGTGTCAATGTTTTTTTCACCGAGCGCAGCTACAATCCCTTATCGCCAATGTTTGCCGCCATGCATTCTTCGCAGAGGTGGTAATGGCAAAAACGCCGGTATATTTCCATCAGGCCCTGTTGATATATGGTGCGGCTGTTTGCCAGCTTTTGATGGGCCGGGCTTAGATATCTGCCCATGAAACGTGTTATATGGTTCTCCTGCAGAGGACTGAAGGTATTGTAATAAGAGAGGATATTCTCCTTGGCGGGAAGGAGTGAGATCTTGTCAAAATACATATAGCTGATGGGAAGGAGTATATTGATAAAGATGTTGCCCATAATTGCCCTGCCCGGCCGGGGGAGCTTTTCTGCTCCCGGCAGGACTGTTTCTGAGAATATTGTCCCAAACGCGGGAAAAGCCTTTTTGACATCCTTATTGCCGTCAAACACCCTTTCAAGGAAATAATTAAGGAATCCCTGTTTTGCAGCTGCCTGGATAAGACCGCTGATCGCAAAGATGCGAAAGACGGGATGGTTGGCCGGGCGGATCCGGAATAATTGCCATTCCAGATCCAGGTTCCGCGCGAAAAAACCCTGGTTTTCATATGTCGTTTTGATAAGATTTGTGAGGTCGGAACCCAGGCGGGTTGTAGATTTATCCAGCAGTCCGCTGGCACAGCAAAAAATTGCAGCCAAGTCCAATCCTGTCATGCCTTCTTGGTTCCAATCCCGGATGTTTTCCAGGGTAATGGATTGGGCAAGGCTGAGCATGTTTTGCTTATTCTTGTTGTATCCAAGGGACTCCATCATCCCTTCATAGAGAACCTGGTCAAAATCATTAACCAGCAGTGACGCGTTGAACCTGCGCACCTTGTTTTTGAATCTGCGCATTCCCCAGGCGGCAAGGATAGTGATCAGGGTATCGTTATCTACGGCGGAAAGCAGGTTACAATAAGTGGATCGCTCTTCATCGGCAAGAACGGCAGGGGTTTCCAGCAGTTTTCTGATGTCATCGCTGAGTTGGTCTTTAAGTTCCAGGATCTCCGTAATTTCACCGTTTTCCAGGATCGTGAATTGCTGGTTGCCCGCATTCATGACCACATGCAGGATCACATTGTTAAAATGGGGATCTTCGTGGTGTTCGTGAGCTTTCCAATCGTAGCTGTTGATATGGATTTCCACGTCTCCCTTCAGAATCTCGCCATCCAGCTCAAGGATCACGTTACGAAAGTCAGGACCACGATTAGTATTGAACTGGCCCTGGTAACGCACATGTAAGGTCTTGCCGCTTACGGTCTTCAGGGGTGTGAGCAGGTGGCCGGCGTCCCAGATGTGATAAAGGAATTTCTCTTCCATAAGGCTAAAAATACTTCTGGAGCGTGTTGTAGCGTTGTCTGGCAGAAGGGGAGAGGTGGCAGGTCTGAGGTGAATATCTGATCGGACTGGAAAGTATGGAGACGAGTTTCATCGACTGGTTGGGGCTCAGGTTTCCGCATCCCGTTCCGTAATAATGCAGGGCTGCCGTCTGGATGCCGTAGATGCCCATACCCCATTCCACATAGTTCAGATAAAGCTCCAGCATCCTGTCTTTGGTCATGATCAATTCCATGATCAGCGTAACCTGGACCTCCAGATACTTGCGCAGGTAATTTCTGTCCGTTGTCAGAAAGATCGTCCGCGCCACCTGGTTGCTGATCGTACTTGCCCCAAAGCGGATATTTCCGGCCTTCCGGTTTTTACTCCAGGCCTCCTTGATCATCTTCCAGTCAAAACCGAAATGCTCGTAGTAATTTCCATCCTCAAGTGTGATCACCATGTTCACGGTGCTTTTGGGGATATTCTCAAGGTTGGCATATTCCCTCTTATGCCAGTTATAACCCCGCACAAGATACCTTTGCAGCATAAGTGGGGTAACGGGTGGATTGACAAAACTGTAGAGGATGCAGAGGAAGGCGATTATCCCCCAAAACCAGAGATGAACACGAATTATAAACCGCAATATCCGGATAAAGAGGTTGCGCTTTCGTTTCATTCTTTCACACGGGGGATAGAGCCAGTATTATCAGAATCAATGTCTGACATTACTTAATTTGGCTGTTACGACTGCCACAGGCTGCTCCTGTAACGCGTTATCGGGGGAAGGTCAGGCCTTGTTTGCTTCTTTGTTTACATACGCCGCCACGCGAGCCTTGCGCCGGGCAGCAGTCCGTTTGTGGATCACACCTTTTTTGGCGGCTTTGTCGAGTTGAGAATAGATCTTGTCCAGCAGAGCTTGTTTTTCTTCTGCATCCATATCCGAATGGATCTGCTTGTCAAGGCTTCTCAGGGTTCTTTTCACATAGTTGTTGCGGGCCTGGCGCTTGGCGTCTGACCTCATTCTTTTCATTGGAGATTTGTGTTGTGGCATGATTATCCTCTATATGCTTAATTATTTGTGGCAAGGCTAAATGAGTGCTTTTTCTGTCAACTTCTTTTTAAGCTGTGGAACTCTTTGATCAGCTTAAGCACTTGATTCTGTGAACTTAAGGCTGAGACATCTTTTTTGTTTTTGATCTCTTTCCCCTCGGCCCAAATTCCATGCACGCCGCGCAGATAATCCACCGCTGCTTGTTTTTTTGTCACCTCAAAACAGGCTCCGGCAGAATATTGAGTGATCATTGCCTCTGCCTCACCGGTCTTGGGGGCCAGGCAAAGGATTGCTGTCCCCGAGGCGATGTATTCGAAAAGCTTGGTGGTCAGCATACCCTGTGAGCCTTCGTAGTAATTGATCAATAAAAGAAGAACCTCTGCGTCCTTCATTTCCCTCAAAGCTTCGTCATGAGGAACGAATTCCTTGCACACATACTTTCCGGGAATGACGTCTTCGAGGTAATTTTTCTGTTCAGGTGTCAAACCCGTTCCCACAAAGGTAAGGCAGAAATCTTCATTTGACAGGGCGTCGATTATTATTTCGATCAGCGGCTGGAATTTTTGCCCTTCCGTTAAGTTTCCCACATATTTCAACCTGAAACTTTCTGTGCGGCTGGATTCTTCTGATTGGATCAAGGTGAATTTCTGTGCGTCGAAACCATTATGGATAACTACATTGTGCTTTCCGGGCAATTGATTGGCCAGATGCTGGGAAACGACTGTATTCAGATCCGAATTCATCGCCACTTTTCTTTCCAACTTTTTGTGCAGGCTCATGCTTGGAGCGCTGGGGGGATTGAGCTGAAAGTAGTATATGCCCGTCCAGGGATCGCGCCAATCAGCAACCCAGGTGATTTTAAAGCGGTTTTTTAGTTTTAATCCCAAAAGATGCGTGGAATGGGGAGGTCCTGTCGTTATCAGGATATCGGTCGGTTTTTTTCGCAAATGCTGAATCGCTGCCTTGTATGCCCCGGGGTTCCATATCCTCCGCATATCAGGGATAACGAGGTTCAAGCGGATCCAGATCAGCATCCTGCGCAAAATATTGTCCTTTTTGGTGGAACTGAGGTCACCGTAGGGCAATCTTGTTCCTGAGCCAAAGATCATTTTCCAGATCCTGCTTACGCTGGGTGTTGGCACACGCAGGATTTCCACCTCCGAAGGGATTTCCCCCAGGAGGCTCTCGTCCCTGATTGGATAATCACCATTCAGGGTAGTAAGGACGGTTACCTCAAATCCTTTCTCAACAAGCTCAGGCAGCCATTTCAGCCACCTTTGCACGGCAGCGCCGCCGCAGGGGGGAAAGTAATAGCTTATCAAAAGCAGGCGCATTAGCCTTCCAGCGTTATCTCCGCCAGTTTTTCCCAGGAAAATTGTGCTTTGTAAGTGGGAATGTTCCGGCTCATTTTTGCGAAATATCCACCCTCAAAAAAGCGGATTATCGCTCCTGACAGCGCTTCAGGATCATCCGGCGGAACCAGAAACCCCGTGATACCGTCGCTGATATATTCGCCGAGACCACCAACGTCTGAGGCGATCACTGGCACGTCGAAACTGTACGAGGTGGCGATCACGCCGCTCTGCGTGGCGGTTTTGTAGGGAAGAACGCAAACCTGGCTACGCGTGAAAAAGGATGCCACCTCCGCGTCCGTCACATATTGAAAGTGGGTTTCGACGTGGCTATCCAAACCCAACCGCCTTATTTGGCTGGTGTATCGCTTTTGGTCTCCGTAAACTGCGCCCGCGATAATGAGTTTCAGGTCTGGAATCCGCTGGATGGCCTGTTTCAAGACATCCAGGAGAACGTCCACGCCTTTGTAGGGCTTGATCAGGCCAAAGAACAAAAGTGTTGGCTGCTCTTTGTCCCGGGTTCTTTTGGCGTCGCCGCCCTTTGGGTAGAAATCGTAGATGGGGTGGAAACCCTGCACGGCCTTCTCCGCGATCGAACCCGGCATTTTCTTCCTCAGGTCCTCCATGCAGGCACGCGATAAGAGCACGATCCGGTCGCAATTTTGAAACAAACGCCGGGTAAGTAAATCCGCTCCGGGCCATTTTTCGTGGAAACTAATGTTGTGTGCCAGGCAGATGACCTTAACATTGGTTAAACGCTTGCTGATCCAGGCATAAGATGGCGCGAACCAGGGCAAAAAATATGACAGGACCAAAACATCGGGCGCGAACTCATTGATCTTTTCCAATGCGGTTTTCCAGGTTCCGGGCTGATATGGCGTGAAGACCTTCTCGATAAGGATATCCGGTCCCTGTGAAAACTCAGTTGTCTGATCCCCTCCCGGGAAAAGCAGTTTTGGGTATTGGCGCTGGAAAGTGAACATCCTAACTTCATGTCCGTTTCTCTGGTATTCCCTTGCCAGCATCAGGGCGAATTGGGAGATCCCGCCCCGAAAAGGAGGAGCAGGGCCCAGTAATCCGATCTTGAGAGGGGATTCCGTCATTCTCGGTTGCCTCAGTCCCTGCTCTGCAAAAAGAAGCGTTTCACCACGTCCGGATCCTCGTATTTCCCAAACAGCGCCATCAATTTCAATCTGACCTTCACGCCCTTCAGGTCGCCGGCCAGAATGCAGCCGATATCAGAAAGATACTTGCCGCCGCCTTCATAGCCATATTCGGAAAGCACCCTGCCCGTGTAGGTGCGGGAGGTGATCACAACCAGGACATTGTGCGCAAGCGCTTCCTTGACATCAGGAATGATGCTTCGCGGCACGTTTCCCCTGCCAAAAGCTTCTATGACTATCGCTTTGGCGCCGTTCTCAAGAGAGCACTTGATGTATCTACCATCAATTCCGGCAACAGCTTTGATCAGGTCAACAGCGGTGTCCAGTTTGTCTGTCCAGACATTTTCCCGGAACAGGGCTGTGCGCCGGTAAACAATCGAATCGGGATCCACAAAACCCAGCGGCCCATATCCCAAGGAGCGGAAAGCATCCACCTTCCCCGTGTCGGATTTAACAACGTCCCTGGCAGTGTGGATCTCATCATTCATCACCACAAGCACCCCCCGGTCGGCGGAATCATGATGGCTGGCAACCCTCACGGCGCCGATGATGTTGCGCGGGCCATCCAAACCGATGTCACTCCCGCTGCGCATGGCGGCCGTGAATACGACAGGTTTACGCGTGGTCAGAACGAGGTCGCATAAAAATGATGTTTCCTCCAAAGTGTCCGTGCCATGGGTGATAACCACCCCGTCGTAGTCGATGATCTTCTGATCTATCATTTTTGCCAGTTCAAACATCATTTCCGGCGTGATGTAGGGGCTTGGCAGATTTAAGTAATCCTGTACGGTGATGTTGGCGACATTGGCAAGCTGGGGAAATTCCCTCAGAATTCCTGCCAGCTCAGAACTGGGCACTATTCCCATCGATCCCTGGGATTTCATGGAAATTGTTCCGCCTGTCAGAATTATCAGTATGTTCTTCTTCATCATGGGTGGTCTTTATTCGTATTCAATCGGGTCTTTATATCCGGCCTCGGCAAATGCCTTTAGGCGCAGGCGGCAACTTTCACAATTACCGCAGGCAGACTCGTTGTTCTGATAACAGCTCCAGGAAAGCTCAAACGGGGCTTTCAGTTCCATGCCGAGTTCCACGATCTCCGCCTTGCTTTTATGCAGAACCGGAGTGACGATCCGGATCGGGATATCGTTCTTCGTGCCGGTGTCTATGGCTTTTTGGAATGAGGAGAAAAACACCTCCCGGCAATCCGGATATCCGCTGCTGTCCTCTTCGACCGCCCCTATATAGATGTATTCCGCTCTGATCACTTCAGCCCAGGCAACGGCAGCGCAAAGAAAATTCGCGTTGCGGAAGGGCACATAGGTCACGGGGATATCTGCACCAGATTGTTCGCCGGGAATTTTGATGGCGGGATCGGTCAGCGCTGAGCCTTTGATCCTGGCAAACCAATCCCAGTCCAGTATTTCGCTGCGTTCGGGTTTGTAATGCGCGCAAATGGAATTGACACTCTTCAATTCCCGCGCCTGGGTTCGCTGGCCATAGCTGATATGCAAAAAATTCAGCTCATCGCAATCACGTTTTGCGATCGCGACCGTAACCAGGCTGTCCATGCCTCCGCTGAGGAGTACTATTGCTCTTTTGATCTTGTGTTTCCATCCTGTTTGAATACTTTTTTCTTAAAAATAGACGAAGGCTGTTTGTGTCAAGTTCAGAATTATCATCTGATCTTGCCCGCTTCTGTTATTGTCCATCAATAAAAGGTTTAAGCAGTTTTTCGAGTTGGCCTTTTAAACATTCGTCTGAGGAGCTGAAGAAAATAAATCGCAGATCTTGTAAATTTCTATTGACAAAAAAACGACATTTAAAAGTTATGACTAAACCTGTGCTTGACGATCGTAGATTTGAGAGCGCAAAGTTCTTTAAAAGCTTATAGAGTGGGAATGAGAGGAAAGGCTCTAGTCAATAAAACATTAAGTAAATGATGGAGAGTTTGATCCTGGCTCAGGACGAACGCTGGCGGCGTGGATTAGGCATGCAAGTCGAACGGTATCACATCTTCGGGTGTGAGAGAGTGGCGAACGGGTGAGTAACACGTAGGTTATCTACCCCTAAGCGGGGGACAACCCAGGGAAACTTGGGCTAATACCGCATGTG
>CAYRVG010000010.1:0-13075 GCA_964427765.1 uncultured Candidatus Cloacimonadota bacterium | reverse complement strand
CAGTGATCGGTTGCGAAGCGTCTCCCGGATCGTCTGAGTTCCAGGACTATCAAGCGGATATCCAAAAAATCGAAAAACTACTTGACACAAATCATGGATGAATGAATCAATATTTTTATGCAATATTAATGAGGAGTATTTGATCATGAAACTAGTGCCTGGAATTTTTTTGAGTGTAACTTTGCTGCTCTTTTGCCTGACCCTGCAAGCTCAGACCGAAGAATGGATCTGGGCGGCGAGGGCTGGCGGAACGGGAGAGGATTATGCCTATGACATAGTGGCGGACAGCCAGGGAAACCAGTATGTCACGGGAGATTTTGAAGAGACCGCGGATTTTGGCGCCACATCTTTGACCAGCAGCGGAAACAAGGACATTTTCGTTGCCAAGCTCGATGCCGACGGGAATTGGATCTGGGCAAAAAGAGCCGGCGGAACTGCCTATGATTATGGCCAGGGGATCGTTCTGGACGACGCGGGAAACATATATGTGACCGGATACTTCCGGAACGTGGCGGATTTTGGGGACATTTCCCTGACCAGCAACGGCTATGACGACATCTTCGTCGCCAAGCTGGATCCCGAGGGAAACTGGATCTGGGCTTCCAGCGCTGGGGACGCGAGCAGCGACAGCGCCCAAGGCATAACGATCGATGCCTCCGGAAACCTGTATATAACCGGTTTATTCCTGCAATCGACGACAATCGGATCCACGACGCTCACCAGCAGCGGCGGCAGCGACATTTACGTCGCCAAGCTGGAAAGCGGCGGGAACTGGCAGTGGGCCGTCCGGGCGGGAGGTTCCTCCGGGGACAGCGGCAGAAGCATATCCTCAGATGGAGCAAACCTTTACATCACCGGGGATTTCAGGGAAACGGCGGCGTTTGGCGACGATTCCCTGACCAGCAGCGGCATGAACGACATCTATCTCGCCAAGCTCGATCCCGATGGGAACTGGATCTGGGCGCTCAGGGCTGGGGGGACCGCCAACGATGAAGGATATTGCGTGAAGGCGGACAATCCCGGCATGATCAACCTGACAGGCTGCTTCCGCAGTACGGCGGATTTCGGCCCACACAATCTCACGAGCAATGGAGGCTTTGATATCTTCGCCGCTGGCCTGAACGGCAATGGCGAATGGTATGGCGCCAACCGCGCCGGCGGGACGGATTCGGACCATTCCTACGGCATTGCCAGCGACAGTGCGGGAAATGCCGTCATCATCGGGGATTTTGCCGAAACGGCTGATTTTGGGCCATTTTCCATGACCAGCTTCGGAGGCTATGACGCCTTCGTGATGAAGATAGACGAGGGAAATGTGATCCTGGCGCGGCAGGCCGGCGGGACCAGCGAGGATTGGGGAACGAGCGTCGCCACCGATCCATCCGGCAACATCTACGCCACGGGATATTTCAACGAAACAGCGGAGTTTGGAGATAATTCCATAACCAGCGCGGGGAGCGACGACATCTTCGTGGCCAAACTCTCCACCGAAGTGGACGCGGACGATCCCATGGCTCCCGGATTGACAGGGAATTCCCGGTTGCATGACGCGTATCCCAATCCCTTCCGCGCTGGCGGATCCCTCTCAATCAAGGCCGATATCGCGGAAAACGAGAGCGGGATGATCCAGTTTTTCAACCTCCGCGGTCAGAAGATGGCCCAGTTCGAGCTTCCGGCCGGCAGACAGCAGGTGAGTCTGGAAACCGGTGGCCTGCGCGCCGGGGTCTATCTTTACAGGCTGAAGACAGGATCCACCGATATCGTCAAGAAACTTGTTCTGATCGATTGAGGGAAGCGAAAGCCGGATCTTCCGTGCCATATTATGATATAGCTTGACTTCAGAGGCGCGCGCACAAACTGGTATCCATAAATCTGAAACATTTGGGGAACAAACATGGGAAAGGAAAACGGTGACAAGCCGGCTGTATCGAATTTTATCCGCACGATAATCGACCGGGATCTGGAGACGGGAAAGACCAAAAAGGTGGTGACCCGCTTTCCGCCTGAGCCAAATGGATATTTACACATTGGCCATGCCAAGTCCATCTGTCTGAATTTCGGTCTGGCGAGGGATTACGGCGGAACCTGCCACCTCCGCTTCGACGACACCAACCCCATCAAAGAGGAATCCGAGTACGTCGAATCGATCATCGAGGACGTGCGCTGGCTCGGCTTTGACTGGGAGGACAAGCTTTTTTTCTCCTCCGACTATTTCGACCAGCTCTACGAATACGCGGAGATCCTGATCAAAGACGGCAAGGCGTATGTCTGCGACCTCACGCAGGAAGAGATCCGCGCCCATCGAGGAACCCTCACCGTCCCTGGCCAGGACAGCCCCTATAGAAACAGGAGTATTGAGGAAAACCTCGATCTCTTCTGCCGCATGCGGGATGGGGAGTTTGAAGAAGGAACGCGCTCACTCCGGGCAAAGATAGACATGGCCTCGCCCAACCTCAACATGCGCGATCCCGTCATATATCGCATAAAAATAGCCGAACACCACCGGACGGGCGACAAGTGGCTCATTTACCCCATGTATGATTACACGCATTGCATCTCAGACGCCCTGGAAGGTATCACCCATTCCATCTGCACGCTTGAATTTGAGGACCATCGTCCCCTGTACGACTGGTTTCTGGATCAACTTCCCGTGCCCTGCCATCCCCAGCAGATCGAATTTGCCCGGCTCAACCTGAGCTACACCATGATGAGCAAGCGCAGATTGCTGGAACTTGTGCAATCAGGCATAGTAAAAGGATGGGACGATCCGCGAATGCCCACGATCGCCGGAATGCGGCGCAGGGGATTCACGCCGGAGGCGATCAGGGAATTCTCCGACCGCATCGGAGTCGCCAAGGCATCCTCAGTAGTGGATTTTGAACTCCTTCAATTCTGTGTCCGCGAGCATCTTAACAAACGCGCGAACAGGGTTATGGCCGTGATCGACTCCGTCAAACTGACGCTGAAGAACTATCCGGAGGGAAAAACCGAGGAACTGGAAGCTGTAAACAATCCCGAGGATGACTCCGCCGGTAAGCGGATGCTGCCTTTCTCCAAAAACCTCTACATTGAGCGGGGTGATTTTGCTGAAGATCCACCCAAAGGCTGGTTCCGTCTTTCACCCGGAGCGGAGGTACGCCTTAAGCATGCTTATTATATCACTTGCAAAGAGATACGCAAGGATGAGACAGGTAGGGTCAGGGAAATTATCTGCACTTACGATCCCGCTTCCCGGGGCGGCTCGACCCCCGACGGGCGCAAGGTTCGGGGAACCATACATTGGGTGGATGCGCACAGTGCGATAGATGCCGAATTACGGCTCTACGACCAGCTTTTCACGATCGCGGACTTCAACGATATGGAGGAAGGCAAGCAGTACCAGGACTACCTGAATCCGGATTCCTTAAAGGTTCTCCAAGGATGCAAACTCGAGCCTTCACTGAAAAAAGCCGAACCGGGCCATCGGTTTCAGTTCATGCGTCATGGTTATTTCTGTGTGGATCAGGATTCAACGCGGGAAAACCTGATCTTCAACCGTATAGTAACTCTCAAGGATAGCTGGGCCAAACAACTTAAGAAAAAAAAGTAGGACCCCTTGTATTGATCTTTGTCTGATACTCAGGTTTTTATCTGGGGGGCTGCTGAGTGTCTTTGGGATTTGTTTGTGGGGCTTCTTTACTTGTTGTTTCCTTTTTCTTTGCTGGCAGGGTAAAGAGTATGATCCCGCCACAAATGCTGAAAAGCATGGCAATATCCGTCAGGGTGCTGCCCACGATTATTCCCGCGAAAGAAGCAGCAAGGATGATCATGCCCAGGAGTCTGGGCTTGGTGGTGAAAGACAGAAAAGCCAGTATGGTGATCAGTATGGCCAGAATGGCCGCGATAATTATGAATCCAGGCTCCGCGGAAAACTCATGCGTCCATATTTCATTGAATTCTTTTGACACCATTGAAATCACGGCTGCCAAGAGCACTATTATCCCGCCAATAATTGATAATACGCTTCCAGTGTTTTTCATATATAATCTCCTGTAAGATAATTATCTCCATCCAATATGAATCATTGAGGATGTCAACGTATTTTTCATGTTTTATGCCGTGGATCCCAGCTATCATGAGATATTTGTGGACAAATTTCGCTGCCTGAATTGTCTATCCCCGGAGGTAAGAATGAAATACAAAGTGATACTGATCAAGATCGATCATCGCACCACTGAAGCGCCAAAAGTGCAATCCATACTCACCCAATACGGGTGCAGCATCAAAGTAAGGCTGGGATTGCATGAGGTCTCAAGTGAATTTTGCGCCAATGACGGACTGATAGTCCTGGAAGTGGACGACAAACCTGAAACCCTGAACCGGATAGTTGAAGAACTGAACAAGGTGGAATACGTAGACGCCCAAATGCTGGAAATGTAAGTTCCGCCGCCATCTTAAGGGCCCGTTTCAACGAACCCAAGTCATTCTGCTCATCTCCCTGTTATGAGTTTGGAATCGGTTATCTCGATGAAACGGGCCAGATTTTCATTCTGCTTCTTTAGGTCATCCAGGGTTTTCCGGCAGATCTCAACCTTCTCCGGTATGGCTCCTTCCTCCAGTTCCAATTCCAGGCGGACCGGTTTGCTGAAAACCTCGGCTAGTACTTTCGTGATTTCATCCTTTTTTGATTCCAACTGTGAATAATAGGTTTTGCTGGTGACTTTCAAGTGCAGTTTAAAACCCTCCAAAGCCTTGTAATCACATTTCTCGACAGCCAGGCCCGCTGTGGTGCTGATACGTTTTATCCGGCCAGCGATCCGATCCCAGGATTTATCCAGATTTTCCTGATTGAAGTCAAGTTTCTCCATAACTTCCCGTTCTTTTTTTAATGAAGGGGCGGGAGTGGTCGCCGGACCGGGCCGCTGCCTTGAAACCTGTGCTGATTCTTTTTCCTGCGGGCGCGAAACATTTTTGGAAGAGCCTGGCAGAGTTGAAAGTTTGTTGATGATGCGTGAGATATCCTCCATCTCATCCAGCTGACAGAGCTTTATCATCGTCATTTCGAATATGAGGTAGGGGTTTCCGCTGCTTTTGATCTCATTGCGGGTCTGCGTCAGTATGCTCATAATATACATGAGGCTGTTCTGGCTGAAAAGGCCGGCGATCTCATCATAGGCCTGGTATTCCTCCGAAGGTATCTCCAGAGGTGTCATTCCTACCTTGCGCAGGATGACGAGACGCAAAAACTCCATCATGTTGTTAATGAATTCCTGCAGATCCGTCCCTTTTTCAAAAATACGCTGCAACTCTGCCAGCAGGAGAGCCTTGTCCCCGGAATGGATAAGTTTCATGATGTTGCAGTGTATCTGAGTGGGGATGAGTCCGAATATCTCGCGCAATTTCTCGATCGTGACCTTATCCTGGCAATAGGAAAGAACCTGGTCAAGCAGGGAAAGAGCGTCACGCAGGCTCCCGTCCGCTTTGCGGGCGATCATGTGGAGGGATTCATTGTCGATCTCGATCTTTTCCTGCCCCGTGATCTCATTTAAGCGCCTGATGATCGAATCTATGGGAATGCGTTTAAAATCGTACCGCTGACACCGTGAAATGATGGTGGGCAGGACCTTGTATGGCTCAGTGGTGGCAAAGATGAAGATCACATTGTCAGGCGGTTCCTCGAGGGTCTTTAAAAGCGCGTTGAACGCGTTCTTGGAAAGCATGTGCACTTCATCTATGATATAGATCTTGTATTTTGACTTGCTGGGCGCGTAAAGCAATTCCCGCTGAAGCTCACGGATGTCTTCCACACCCGTGTTTGAGGCACCGTCGATCTCTATCACATCGGAAGATGTGCTGGCGGTTATCTCCAGACAATTGGTACATTTGTTACAGGGTTTTAAAGTGGGGCCCTCCACACAGTTCAGGTTCTTGGCCATGATCCTGGCCATGGAGGTCTTCCCCACTCCGCGGGGACCGGTAAAAAGATAAGCGTGCGCGATGCGGTTGCTGCTGATCGCGTTGCTCAGGACCTCGGTTATGTGTTCCTGTGAATAGACCTCAGAAAAGGTCTGCGGCCGGTATTTCCGTGCAAGTACTATGTAACTCATCAAAAACTCCATTGCCATTGTTTTTGAGACCCTCATTTTACGCAAGCATTTTCTGCTGGACAAATAACGGCATAATTTAAAATGGATTAATTATCCGATCGGCCAGGACATCACAACAGCCGGCGGTTTAAATTTCACTTTAGTTAGATGATTTATCCCCAGTGGAGGTACGGATGAAGCTTGAAGGAAAAGTAGTCATAGCACAAGGAGGCGGTCCAACTGCCGTGATCAACCAATCCCTGGTTGGCGTGACCTTGGAGGCTCGTAAATTTGTACAGGTAACCAGGGTTTATGGCGCGCTGTATGGCGTACAGGGCATCGTTAACGAGCAATTCATAGATCTGACCCAGGAGACCACGCACAATCTCGAGCAGATCGCAAATACACCGTCCTCTGCGTTGCTTTCCACACGAGACAAACCCGACGAGAAATATTGCCGGGAGATCTTCAAGGTACTTAAGGCTCATGACGCGCGCTATTTCTTTTACATAGGCGGAAATGACTCCGCCGATGCCGTCAGAATTGTGAATGAGCAGGCGAACCTGGCTGATTACGAATTCCGTGCCATCCATATCCCCAAGACCATTGACAACGACCTCGTCCTGAACGACCATACCCCCGGATATGGCTCCGCTGCGCGTTTTGTGGCCTCCGCGTTCACAGGGGTGAACCTGGACAACCGCTCCCTGCCGGGAGTATACATTGGTGTCGTTATGGGCAGGCACGCCGGATTTCTTACGGCCGCCTCGGCCCTGGCTCAGAAATATCCGGATGACGGGCCGCACCTGATCTACATGCCAGAAAGGCCGTTCCACCGCGAGGATTTCCTCAATGACGTCCATAGGGCATACCAGAAATACGGCAGATGCGTTGTCGCCGTATCCGAGGGCATCGTCAACGAAGAAGGTGTTCCCATGATGACGATCCTGACCAAGAACACTGAAACCGATGCCCATGGAAATGTCCAGCTCTCCGGAACCGGCATGCTCGGTGACCTGCTGTGCGACCTGGTGAGATCAAAACTCAAGATAAAAAGGGTTCGCTCCGATACCTTTGGATATCTGCAACGCTCCTTCCTCGGCTGCGTTTCGGATGTGGACCAGAGGGAGGCCCGTGAAGTGGGAGAACGCGCGGCACATTACGCAATCTGGTACAATCTGGACGGCTCGATATCCATCCAGCGCACGGGATTTTACTCCGTGAATTACCAGTTGGAAAAACTTGCGGATGTGGCCAGAAAGACACGGCATATGCCGGATGAATTCATCAATTCCAGCGGCAACGGCGTGACTGATGATTTCAAATATTATCTCCGTCCGCTTCTGGGATCAGGTTACCCAACGGCGCATCGTCTGCGTGCCCCAAGTGTTACAAAATTGCTTGATGGAAACACTTGACATTTTGCAATATCTTTTAAATGTGGCAAAAAAAAATACATAAATGGAGGATACCATGACCTTTCAGGAATTCATGGACAAGGTCTCAGCCAAGAATTCAGGCGAACCTGAATTTTTACAGGCTGTGAAAGAAGTTGTCGAAACCATTTGGGACGTTTACACTGCAACGCCCCGCTTTGTTAAAGCCAATATTTTGGAACGGCTGGTCGAGCCTGAACGTGTGATCATGTTCCGCGTGCCCTGGATGGACGACAAAGGTGAGATCCACGTCAACCGTGGTTACAGGGTGCAATTCAACAGCGCCATCGGGCCCTACAAAGGCGGATTGCGTTTTCACCCCAGCGTAACGCTGTCGATCCTGAAATTCCTAGGTTTTGAACAGATATTCAAAAACAGCCTCACGACCCTTCCCATGGGTGGTGGCAAAGGCGGTTCGGATTTTGACGCCAAGGGAAAATCAGACAACGAGATCATGCGTTTCTGCCAGTCTTTCATGTCTGAGCTCTTCCGTCATATCGGCCCGAACATAGACGTCCCTGCCGGGGACATCGGCGTCGGAGGGCGCGAGATCGGTTATCTTTACGGATACTACAGAAAACTCATGAATGAGTTCACCGGAGTCCTCACTGGCAAAGGCAGGGCCTGGGGCGGCAGTTTGATCCGTCCGGAAGCAACGGGATTCGGTGTCGTCTATTTTGCCGAAGAGATGCTCAAGACCCAAGGCAAGTCCTTTGCAGGAGCACGGGTGGCACTTTCCGGATTTGGTAATGTCGCCTGGGGCGCCGTCCAGAAGATCAACGAACTGGGTGGTAAGGTCGTCACCCTTTCCGGTCCTGACGGATACGTTATCGATGAGGATGGGGTCAGCGGCGATAAGATCGAATACATGCTGGAACTCCGGGCCTCCAACAATGACCGCGTGATCGACTATGCCGATATATATCCCAACGCGAAGTTCTTCCCCGAAAAACGGCCCTGGGAAGTTCCTGTTGATGTTGCCATTCCCTGCGCCACTCAAAATGAACTCAATGAAAACGATGCCAGGGAACTGGTCAAAAACGGATGCTATTGCGTGACTGAAGGAGCCAACATGCCTTGCACACCCCAAGCAGTGGAAGTATTCATGAATGCCAAGATGCTCTTCGCGCCTGGCAAAGCCGCCAACGCCGGTGGCGTGGCAACCTCCGGATTGGAAATGACCCAAAATTCCATGCGGCTGAACTGGAACCGGGAGGAAGTTGACGAACGCCTGCACGGGATCATGAAGAACATCCATGAGGCCTGCCGTGAACACGGAAAGCAGCCTGACGGCTATGTCAACTACGTTAAAGGCGCCAATATAGCAGGATTTCTGAAGGTTGCAAATTCGATGTGTGACCAGGGATTGATCTAAACAGATAATCCTGACGATAAATAAACCCGGTTCTTGCAACCGGGTTTTTTATTTCCCTTGTCCCTTTCCCGCCAGCAATTTAATCACCTCCCGCTGAGAACCCGCTGGACCAGTGGGTGGTCAAAGAGTGGTCAGAGGGTTGTGGGCGCGTCAGGGATCAGGGCACTACAAGCAAGAGAAAAACCCCGGATGATGATGTCCGGGGTTTATGTCTTATGCCAAGCCGGATGATCCGGGCTTTAGCTTTATTTCACCAGAACGATCCTGCCCTGGCGGGTCTGGTTGGATGTGTCCATCCTGTAATGATAGATCCCGCTGTTAACTCTTGAATCGTTTGCATCGGTGCCGTCCCAACTAATATTCACGTTTCCCGAGGCGTTGGTTACCAGTTCGAAGCTTTTCACCAATTGCCCCTTGAGGTTGAATATGGCGAGGGTTACAGCTTCATTGGCCTTGCCGGTGATGCTGAAAGCGGTGTTGTTCTGGAACGGATTCGGATAAGCCCGGATCGAGATCTGCGCGGGGGCGATCTGATCGTCATTGCCAACTTCGCCGATAATAACCGTCACGACATCCGATGGACCGGAGAGCATCATGGGATCGTTGAACAGGGTGCAGGCCCAGTATTCGTGGGTTCCGTCCGGCACATAGGTATCCGTGAAGGTCAGGTTGTTGGGATTTGTGATCGTGGAGATGTTCAACCCATTGCGGTAAAGCCTGTATCCGACCATTCCCCTGGGCGCGAAGTGTTCAGGATAATCCCAGGTCAGAACGACAGTATTCGGAGGCGTCAGTTCGGCATTGAAATTCTGGGGCGGGGGCAGTTCCTCGATAGGCAAGGTGTGATCACTCATGACGGGCGTACCCGGCATATCATGTTCATCAATTGGGGTCACCTGGAAAGCGAGCGGTGTGCCCAGATCCAATTCAACAGCATTGTAAACAAGTTCATCCGCGCCGTCTATGGCTTCCGGCTGGTCATTTACGATCCGGTACCACTGGTAGATCGATTCCCCTTCGTCGTTTCCGTCGGGATCGCTGAAGTCGTAAGAAGCCGTCTGGGCCTGATACAGAACCGGCGGTCCCGTAACGATCACGTTTGTCGCCGCGGGCGCTTCATTGGTGAAGCCTGTCCCGGAAAGCGGAATATCTATGTTGGGATGGTTATAGAGGTTTCCGGAAATATTCAGTGTTCCATAATAGGTCTGTGCGGCAGTGGGTGTGAAAGTGATATCAACGGTGATCGATTCGGCCGCCGGAATGTCGAATGTGCTGGAGCTGCTTGTAAAGGCGGGGTTATCAATTGATATGGTCCCGGTTGCGGTGTCCGGGGAAAAGTTCGCGATGGTGATGGGCACCGTGGCGCTTCCCGTGAGATAGGTATCCGGAAAATCTATGGTCTCATGTGAAACCGGATACGCGCCGACCAGGGCGGGCAGGTCATATTTAACTCCCTGCAGGATCTCCTTGGAGGTCATGTTCTGCAGGAAGAAGACCATCTCGCAATTGGCCAGATTCCAGGAGGCGTTGGGCGTGAAAGTGAGGTTAACGCTGGTTGATTCACCTGTGCCGAGTGTAATGGCCGTTCCGTTTTGGTCCGGTATCATCAGGCGGTTCACGTTCTCCACAGTTGTCTGGTTAAACCAGGTGAAGGGAATGTTGCTCTCCGTAAGGACGGCATGCAGCTTGACGTTGGTGTTGGTATCCGCCTCGGGCTTGGTGACTGTTACCATAACCGAATACTCATCCCCGTCCTGTGAACCGAGGGCGCTGATATTGTAATGGGACTCAACATTAAGCCTGGCGGTCACCCTGGGCAGATAGCTGGAATACATTGATTGGGTCGAGCTGCCACCCACGACGGGATTCAATCCGTCAAAATAGGCGGTGGGATAACCCGGCACACCATAAAAACTGTTGCGGGCGTTGGAATAGACGTTGGCAAAACTGTCTCCGTTGTGGTTTTTAAGGATGGCCACAGCGTGGCCGTTATCCAGAAGATCATGGCAACCCATGGCCGCACCCGGGCAATATCCGCACCACGTCCCTGTGGCCACTTCCACAACCACCAGGTTACGCGGCACCGCGTTGATCGCTGCCAGCAGGCCTAAAAGCAGCACTATTAACATTAATGACTTTTTCATATTTTCTCCTCATGATGTTGGTATAAAGAACCAGTTTATTTTATGCAATTTTGAGACCTGAATCGCAATTAACTTACTTTCGCATGAAAAACCACTGTCATTCCCCAATGAATCCTTTGGCTATGGCGACAATTTCCATGGGTTTGCCAATCAAATGATCAGGCTTGTGATTTCGAAGGTTTTCGGCGGAATGCAAGCCCCAGGTCACGCTTATGACCTGCACGTTGCTTTTTCGGGCGGCCCTGATATCCCTGACCTCATCCCCCACGTACATGACCTTCTCATTCTGCAGGCCATGTTTAATGATCTGGCGCTTAATGCTGTTATGCTTGTGCAATAGCCCACCGGTGCCTTCGATCCATTTGAAGCAGCTTATATTGTGGTGAGCAAGGAATGATCGCACGTTATCTGTGTTGTTGGAACTTATCAAGCCAAGGGATATGCCCATATCATTCAGTTGCTTAAGCGTTGGAACAATCCCGGGGTACGGTTCAAGATCCGGGATGATCCGGCGATATTCGGCCAGAATGACTGGAATGACCTTGCCGAGCTTGTATAAGGGGACTTTCAATTTCCTGCAGGCTTTGGCGAGGGGAAGGTCGCGGAGTTGGTCGAACATTTCCCGGGAAATCGGCTCGTAACCGTATCGGGGCGCCATGCCGTTGATCAGTTCAAAGAGTTCTTCGATCGAATTTGCCACTGTGCCGTCGAAATCGAAGATCATCCAGTGTTTCATTGCTTGGTTCTCTTTTGGGCCAACACTATCTGATAGGCTTCGTTGCGGTTCAAGCCGAAACGCCGGGCAACTTCATCGGCCAGGGATCTGGAGCTTAAATTCTCCTCTGAGAGCGAATCGATGAAACTGGTTATCTGGCTTTCAGAGGCTTTGGGGGCAGGCCCCGCGGCATCGATAAGGACCACAAATTCACCCTTTTCTTTGATCTCATAATCCGCAAGAATTTCCTGCAGATCGCCGCGTATAAATTCTTCATAGATCTTGCTGATCTCGCGGGCAATACAGATCCTGCGGTTGCCGCAAAACCTGAAAATATCCTCAAGGGTGGCTTTCAGGCGGTGGGGGGCTTCGTAGATGACGGTCGTGCAGGGACTTTCTTTTATCCTCTCCAGTTGGCAGTTGCGGTTTTTTAGCTTCAGGGGGAGGAAACCCAAAAATTGAAATTCCCCGCTATCAAGGCCGGATGCCGTGAGGGCGGGGATCATGGCAGTGGCGCCCGGGAGTGGCACGACTCTGATCTGATGGGATATTGCGCTTTGGATCAGCAGCAAGGCCGGGTCGGAAATCCCCGGTGTGCCCGCGTCGGTGACCACGGCAACGTCGGTTCCTTGGCCAAGCACAGCGAGGATTTCCGCCAGTCTTTGTTTTTCGTTATACTTGTGCAGGCTGAGCAGCCTGGGTGCCTTGATCTCGTATTGGGTAAGCAGAAAACGGGTTTTGCGTGTATCCTCAGCCGCGATCAGTGTCACGCTTTTCAGGATTTCCAAAGCGCGCAGCGTGATGTCGCCGAGGTTCCCGATCGGCACCGGAACCAGATACAAGCAACCCGCGGACAAATTATATCCTTAAACCAAGTTAAGTTCTTTGCCGACCTTTTTGAACGCGGCGATCGCCTTGTCCAGGTCTTCTTTGCTGTGCGCGGCTGAAAGCTGGACCCGGATGCGGGCCTTGCCCTTGGGAACCACGGGATAAACAAAACCAATCACATATATCCCTTCATCCAAAAGCATGTCCGCCATTTTCATCGCCAGAGGTTCATCATATAGCATCACGGGCACGATGGCTGTATTGCCTTCCACGATGTCAAACCCGGCATTGATCATTTCCTGACGGAAATAGACCGCGTTGTTCCAGACCTTGTCCCGGAGTTCGGTGGATTCTGAGAGTAACTGGATAACCTTGAGGCTGCCGCCGACCACGGCCGGGGCGAGGGTGTTTGAGAAAAGATAGGGTCGGCTGCGCTGGCGCAGAAGCTCTATGATCTCCTTTCTGCCAGAGGTGAAACCACCGTTTGCCCCACCCATGGCCTTGCCCAGGGT
>CAYRVG010000009.1:0-30856 GCA_964427765.1 uncultured Candidatus Cloacimonadota bacterium | reverse complement strand
ATTGTGGGCGAATCGAACATCAGGGGGGAGATCGGCGTAATAAGGTGAAATATCAGAATTTGAAAGCTTCGCTGTCCTGTATCAGGCGTTTGATCTCATCGGTGTTCGGGGCGTGGTTGATCGCCTGGCGGAGTTCCGCGGAGCCCACGAGTCCTTTCGTGTAATGGCAGAGTTGGGAGCGCATTTCCTTTGTGACGACCTGCTCCGGCTTGAATTTCAGGGCCAGGTCGATATGCCTGAACATTGTTTTCCGGATCAGGGAAAGCGTGGCGGGATCATAATCCCCGGTTGTTTGCAGCTGGTGTATCTGGTCGAACATCCAGGGTTTGCCCAGGACTCCGCGCCCGATCATGACGGAGTCGCAACCAGTTTCTGAAAACATCCGGGCCGCGTCTTCCGGGCTTTTGATATCGCCGTTGCCGATCAGGGATATACAAAGCTTTTCTTTCAAAGCGGCGATATGGTTCCAGTCCGCTTCGCCAGAGAACATCTGCGCGCGGGTTCTGGGATGCAGGCAGAGGAAATCGGCACCGGCGGACTGGAGCCTCATACCAAATTCCAGGTAATTCAAAGAACCCGGATCCCATCCGCTGCGGAATTTTGCTCCCAACAGGCAGGAGCCTGCCAGAACCGATTTCACCTTCCTGACGATGCTCTCAGCCACTTCCGGAGTCTGCATGAGGGCGGAGCCGGCGCCGCGCTTCACCACCTTTTTAACAGGACAGCCCATGTTCAGATCTATGAAATCCGGGTTTTGGAAAAGGCACAATTCAGCCGCCCGGGCCATGACATCGGGATCCGAGCCGAAGATCTGGATGCCGAAAGGCCTCTCCTCCTTGGAGAAAAGCGTAAACTGGATGGTTTTGTCTGAATCCTGGATCAAACCATCCGCGCTGACCATTTCACTGACCATCACATCAACCCCAAAGGTTTTGCACAATTGCCGGTAGGCACGGTCAGTGTAACCCGCAAGAGGTGCGAGCCACAGCTTGTTATTTGTTAGTGTAGAAAGAGTGGTCAGAATTATTTACCTATCCGGGAAGGGAAATCTCCCCTTTGATTACAGGCATCTAAAAACACTTCAGATCCGTTTGTACAGTAGGAAGAAAGGTGTGAATCCCAGCTGCCGCTGTTCCTTCTCATACCAGGTTGTGATGTGGTCCTCAAGGCTGGGATAAGAACCGATGACCCCGTCTATCAGGGAAAGGAAATTGTGGTTTTGGGAAAATTCCTCGGCGATCCAGTTGGCGTATTCCTCATGGTCTGTGGAAACATGCACTTCTGCGTCAGGCAGCATCACCGCGGCCAGGGCATCGAGGAAACCCTGCCGGATAAGGCGCCTTTTGTGGTGCCTTTTCTTGGGCCAGGGATCCGGATGCTGGATAAATACTCCCTCCACGGATTGCGGTGGCAGCACCTTCGCGAGGTTGGAATCCACCATCATCCTCACAATGCGGACATTGGCATGGGTTTGCGGGGATATCTTTTTCAGGATGTTGCGGATGCGTTTTTCCCGCCCTTCAAAGCCCAGGAAATTGCAGTCCTGATGCAGGATTGGGTATTGGGAGATAAACTCCCCCTTTCCGGAACCAATTTCTATATACAGGGGGTTGCCATTGCCAAAAAGCTCATCCAGGGAAATTAGGGTGTCGGGGGATTCGAGTACGAAGTAATCTCGGTCGTCAAGCATTCAGGTCTTCATCCTCCTCATCCTCAATGCGTTGCTGCTCAGCCTGCAAGCGTTTGAATTCAGCCCGTTGGATGACCATGTCCGCCATGGACATTCCAAAGGTGACAAAGACGAACAGTATCAGGCCCGAAACGAATGTCCCCGTCCATCTTTGCGGTTCAAAGGTTGTCCCGGTGATCAAGTACAGGCTGCGCATGTATAGTGTGATCAGGGCGGCGCCGGCGAGAGAAGATACGATCATCCGAAAACGTATGATCGAGGGCAGGAAAAAAAGGTATCGCACCAAAAGCGCAAGTAACGTGGCAAAGGCCAGATTAACCAGGTAAAACACCGTCAGGGGCATGGGCACCTTGTCCAGATACAATAAAGAAAAACCCAGCGGCAGCAGGATCACGGCGATCCAGACCAGGCTGGTTCCCAGATAATGGTACAAAAACGCAATTACGCCCATCAAAAGTGCAATGTAGAGAATAAGTTCCCTGAATCCTATCGCGTCTTTGCTGCCGGATCGGGTTTCATCTCCGGAGTTATAGATCGGAACGGGTTCACCGGTCTCGGCGTATTGACCCTGATAGGTGCTGGCAGGCTGGCCGGGGGTTTCAAAGCCTGTGGTATTAAGCAGATAACCCAGATAGCCTGATACCAGGGGGAATACCAACGCCAGCAGGAATACCGCCTTAAAATTTCCTTTTTTCATCAATTCCTCAATAGATTTTTATTGACGTTTACGTGTGAACGCATATTATGGCAAGGTGTCTGTATGTCAATGATAAAGTGATATTCAGAATATTCCCTGCGTCCCCATGGATGTTTAGGCGTCGCACAGGGAATCTTATAAAGAGGATTTTACACATGGAGATATTATGCTGAATATTGTGCGCAGCTTCAGGAAAAAGCTGGCCAAAACGAGAAGCGGTTTTATCGGCAGGATCGCGGAGGCTGTCAAACTCAGGGGCAGGGTAGACGACGAACTGATGGAGGAGATCGAGGAAATATTGCTGCGTTGCGATACCGGTGTCGAAATGACCGAGCACATAATGGACAACCTCATCCAGAGGATCCGCGTGGACCGCATAACAGAAGCGGATGATGTGCAGGACGCGCTCCAGGAGATCATGCGGGATATTTTGCTCAAGGACTACTCCGAAGAAGTCAGCCTTTTCAATGAGCTGGACGCCAAGCCCAGTGTGGTGGTCTTTGTGGGTGTAAACGGCGTGGGGAAGACCACCAGCATCGGCAAAGTGGCCCACACTTTGGCCCGGAGAGGGAAAAAGGTCATGATCATCGCGGGCGACACCTTCCGGGCCGCGGCCATAGAACAACTGGGCATTTGGGCTGAGCGGGCGGGGGTCACGATGATCAAATCCAAGCAGAATGCCGATCCGGCGGCAATAGTGTATGATGGCATCTCATCCGCGCTGGCCAGGGATTACGATGTCGTGTTGATCGACACTGCCGGACGCCAGCACACCCGGGACAACCTGATGCAGGAACTGAGCAAGATCGACCGTACGATCAAAAAACTGATCCCCGAAGCGCCGCATCACGTTTTGCTGGTTATCGATGCCACGACAGGCCAGAACGCGATCTCCCAGGCTACAAATTTTAACAAGGCCATGCCGCTTACGGGGCTGATACTTGCCAAGTATGACGGGACATCCAAAGGGGGTATAATTTTCAACCTTAAACACAATCTGGATCTTCCCGTGAAGCTGATCGGCGTGGGTGAGGCCATAGAAGATCTGGAAGTATTCGATATCCAGGCATTCACGGATGCGTTCCTGACCATGCCTGACACCCAGGCGGAGGCCGAATGAAAAACACAGCCCTGAAATTCCTCAATCCGATACTCCTGATCCTGTTGATCATTGCTTTCGTTTCTATGCTGCTATACAGGTTTGGCGGGGGAAGTGAAAAGATGGGGCAGACCCATGCCTGGGCCGGGTTGTTTTTCTTTTTTGTTGGCATCCTGCATCTGATATATAATTGGGGCTGGGTACGCGCCAACATATTCAAAAGGAGAAAACGGCAGTAATGCCCATCCTTGGCCTGGTGAAAACCGATCAAAATTATCAGCGCCTGCGTGAGATAATCTCTGCTTCCGGGGAGCGTTCCGGCCTTATACTCCTCGTCCGGCAGCTCCTGGAGGCAATCTATAAACAGTTGAGTGCGGATAGCAGGACAAGCTTCAACGGTCTTTTTGCCCGCATGCAATATGTTCACACGCGGCTGGATCCACCACCACACCTCGTATCCCAGGTAAACAAGCTGCGCATTCTTTGCAACAAGGTGGCACACGAGCAGGGCTTTGAGCTGGACAACTCCTCCTGGTTCAGCAGCATACACACGATCAGGAGTTTGCTGAACTGGCTGAATCCCGGCTGCTGCGATCCCTTGGTGGAGAAATACCTCAGTGAGAACAAAGCGCAACCCTTTCCTGCCTTCAAACAAGTGAAGAAAGAGAGTTTCCAGTGTGTGGTGAGCAACTGGAAACTGATGCATGGGGATGATAAAAAAACCTGCATCGAGATCAATGCCACTCTCGAGGATGGGACAGATTGCAAGCTGTATCTGAACGATATGGAAGATGAAGGCAGGCGCTGGAGTAACCTGGCCAAAGTGCTTTGGCAGTTCTGCACCTTGAACTGCAAGAATTTAACCCCAGTAAAGGGCAGGGATAATTGCTATCAGAGTAATCCTTCTTCCCTGATCGTCGTGGAACAGGATTTCCTGATCGACGCGAGTTCACTTGCAGAGTGCTTCACAAACCGGGGTTCCCGCCCGCAGTATTACATAATCAATCGCATAGTCAAAGAAGCCTCGTCTGAAAAACCTGTGCAGGGAACGCTGGTGAACAATATCCTTGATGAGCTCGTTTCCTCACCTGATGGGGATTATCGTGAAATTTTCCGCCGGGGCATGGCAAGGCAGCCAATTTCGATCGTCGCTCTGGGGAAGGGAACAGCGCTGAATATTTATGATACAATAAAAAGATCCCACCTGCCCAGGGTCAGGGAGTTCGCCCAGTTGCACAAGGATGATTCGATCCAGCTGGAACCCTCGTTCATCAATCCGGAGTATGGATTGCAGGGTCGCCTGGACGTGCTCTACAAGGATCATGGCAAAATGCACATTGTTGAGCTGAAGAGCGGTTTCCCGCCGAACTATGACGTTTGGCCGGCGCACCAGATGCAGGTCGTGGCCTATAACATGATCATCCGGGATTGTTTTTCCAGAAGCTCCCTCGGCAACAGCAGCATCCTTTATTCGGCCGCTGAGGAGAACAGCCTGAGGCATGTGGTAAATACAAATCAGCTGGAGCAGAAGCTGATAATGTGCCGCAACCGGGTCGTGGGAATAATGCATGGCCTTGCCCTTGAGCCCTCGGGATTTTTCGACTGGCTGCTGAATTGCGACCTCAGCAGGGACAGCGGCTTTATGCAGTCCAAACTGGAAAACATCGTCAGCACGCTAAGATCTCTTGAGGATCATGAATACGAATGGTTCCTGGAGCAGATACGGCTTGCGGTCAGGGAGATCTGGTTCGAGAAAACAGGCGGTTTGAGATTGAACAGCATCTACGGCCACAATTCTCTCTGGCAGGAAAGCTCCGTCGCAAAACGCAAAAGGTACAGGATTCTGGATGAACTGAAGTTCGACAGCTTTTCTTTCAACCTCATCAGGTTGAGTTTCCCAGGGAAAAGCTCGATAACGGATTTCCGCGTTAATGACATAGTTGTGCTTTATCGCCAAAAAGTTCCTGTCAGCAATCAGGAGATCCTGCGGGGCCGCATCGTAAAAATTGATGAGAAGGGTGTTGAAGTGATGATCCGTGGTGGCTTGAGGCACATTCCGGACTCCTTTAAAAGTGATCTTTGGGCTCTGGAGCACGACATACTGGAATCCTCGCTCTATAATCCCATCAGTTCAATATTTGGTTTTCTTACGTCACCTTCCGGAAAGCGCAGGCTTTTTCTGGGCATCAAAAAACCCGCGACCGATAAGTATGAATCCAAAGCTCAAACCAAGATGGAACGGTTGATCGAACGCATGCTTGCCTCAAGGGAATACCATATTGTTCAGGGCCCCCCGGGCACGGGCAAGACATCCGGGCTGCTAACCAGGTATATAAAGAAACTGTATCTGGAATCGGCAAAGAAGGTCCTCATCCTCAGTTTCACAAACAGGGCGGTGGACGAGATCTGCCTCAACCTCAAACGTCATGACATACCCTTCATCCGTACTGGCAATTCCGATGAGATCAAGGATGAATTGATCGAAGAGCTCATTAGGGACAAAAGATTCGATGAAATTGCCGGGGTACTGGGAGCCTGCCGGATCTGGGTGGCCACGGTGCAGAGCTGCAACGCCTGGCTGAGCGACCTTCTGAAGATAATTAACATTGATGAGATCGTGATCGACGAGGCCTCCCAGATCATCGAAAACAGCATATTGGGCATTATTTCCAAAATAAAAAAATGCATCCTGATCGGGGATCATAACCAGCTTCCTCCCATAACAAGGCAGGAGGATCAGTCCTTCGGTTTCAAGAGCAAAGAACTCGCGGGGCTGTTTTACGACACCTACAGCCAGTCTTTGATGGAGCGCCTGACCAGAGTATGTAAAAGTAAAAACTGGAATGATTCCCAAACCATGCTGAACGAACATTACCGCATGCATGATGAGATAGCAAATTTGATCCAGGCCTACTACGAGGACAGCCTTGTATCGATCAACCCCAGGCAAAAGGAATTTCTGCTGCCAAACGGCGAAGCCCTGCTGGACAGCCGTCTTGTTTGGATCGATTGCCCACCATCACGCCATGCCTATTATGATCCCGTGCAGGTACAATGTATTCTGCGAATCCTGGAAATACTTACTTCCAAAGGCATCATCAGGGACCTGGAAAAGGACATAGGCATCGTGGCCCCATTCAGGGCCATGATCCACGCCCTGCACAGGGAATTGAAACCGGAGCAAAAAGTGATCACCATAGACACCGTGGAGCGCTTCCAGGGTTCTGAGAGGTTGAGCATCATCATAACCCTGCCGCTGCACGCGGGTTCCGCCCTGCGCAACATTGAAGCGATCTCCGGCGATGGGAAAGTGGACCGCAAGCTCAATGTGGCGGTCAGCCGGGCGCAGGAGCGCCTTATTGTTTTGGGCAACGTGGAGCTCTGCCGCCAATCCGGCCATTACAATTTATTGATGGACAAAATCCGGCATTCCGGGAAAATGCTCTTTTATACGGATATCATTAAGGAGACATAATGAACAAACAGAACCAACCCAAACAGATCAACATCAAGATTGACGAAAAGGTCGGCGAGGGCACATACGCCAATTTCTTCCTGATCACAAATTCCCCTTCTGAGTTTATCATTGATTTTGGACGAATCCTGCCCGGCATACCCGATGCCAGGATCTATACCAGGGTCGTCTGCACACCTCAGCACGCCAAACAATTCCTGAACATCCTGCGTCAGAACATGGATGGCTATGAAGAGAAATACGGCGAGGTGAAGGTTCAGGGGTTGCCTGAAAACAAACCGGTGGGTTTCCAGACAGATAATAAGAAATAGGTTTAAGACCCAGGGGGTGATGATCTGAGCCAGGATACATTGTCCTGAGTTGGACCCTCGCGGTTGCTTGATCCTACGGCTCCCTTTCGTCCGGGGCATCCAGGGACGTATCTGCCCCAACCCAACAGCCGTTTTCGGCTGTAGCCCCGCGGATGATATGTGTCAGGATCTAAGTATCGGATGGGAGGGACCCCGGAATGGGAAACTCAGGCGTTATCCTCCAGTCGGAGGCATCTGTGGGAACCAAGCGTCGAAAAATCCCTGTAAAATCTGCGTCACTGGTTATTTGACCGGGCTCTGCCTTTAAGCTATTTGTTTATCGATATCGGATATGAACTCACTCGCTGAGCAGGTTTCTCAGATCTGAGGAAGGTGGATTCTCGTCCGGCTTGCACCTCTTGCAGGGTTCATAACCCTCGTCGATCGCCTCCAGCCGGGATATTGATATCCTTTTTCCAATTACGTAGTGGCAATCCTCAGTGTGGTATTTCTTCCCATACTTGGTTATATAGACAGTATAGTTCTGCCCGGCCTCGGTAACGCCCATGAGGTTGTTTGTGGTAAAAGCTTCCCCATCGGCGCCCATACCGACGAATTCACTCACCTTGCCCGGGTCTTCGGAACCGCTGCCCAGATCGATGCCAAAGAAGATGCCTACAAGTATGGCCACCACACCCACAATTATACCGATTATTTTTTTCTTGTCCATCATCACTCCATGATTGCTTTTAACTTATTCTAATAATCACAATATGTTTTTTAGTCAAGGAGAATTTTGATTTTTCAGTCATTTTGCCCCCTCTGATTCGTATTTGGAATATGTTGTTGAGAAAGATCATCATCTGCTCAAGGCGGCCTCATGACATAAAGGCAAGTGAAAGTCCATAACACCGGTATTCCAACCTTGCATGAAGAATATACATGCAACAGCAGTCCGTATCTCCCGCGAACAGGTGACAATAAAATTCTTGACGATTTGGCTTGAGTCAGATGTTTGGTTAAGAACTATTGAAATAATAAAGAAATAATCGAATTAGGGAGCATAAATCGATGAAAAAGTACTCTTGGTTGATCCCTGTATCCATACTGATTTTCGTGTTGGGTACTTTGATTTTCCTGTCTCCGCTGGTCATACCCGAAAGCGTGAACTGGCCGATCAAGCAGAAGCTTAACCTTGGTTTGGACCTCAAAGGCGGGACACAGATCGTTTTGTCCGTGCTGACGGATAAGCTTGCGGAAGCAGACAAAGCCGGAGCGGTGGAGAACAACATCCGCATCATCCGCAACCGCATAGACCAGTATGGCATCGCGGAACCGACCATCCAAAAGATAGGGGAGAGCGACATCCTGGTTCAGCTTCCGGGTGTGAAAGACCCGATCGCAGCAGCGAATCTGGTGCAGCAATCAGCAGTTCTGGAATTCAAGCTGGTGGCGCCCCCGGAAGATGCTGAACGGTATCTCACCCAATTGGACGGCATCATTCAATCCAACCTGGATCGTTTCCCCGCACTGGCAGAACTGGATGCCGAGGATAAAGAGCTTGCCGGCGAAGATGAGGCAGACAGCCTGGAAACCAAATCCGGTATCTTCAAATCCCTGATATCCACTTCCCAGTATAATTACGTTGTGCGGGATAGTGATCTGCCAATAGTGAAGGATCTGCTTCAGGATTCATTGTTCACCATGATCAGCCCCAAGGGTTATGATATAGCTCTTGAAGCAGTGGATGAGGAAAAAAGGCTTAGAGGCGACCCTTCGGTCATCTATGTGCTCAAATCAGCCGTGGAAGTGCAGGGCACGGATGTCGAAGGTGCCAGCTGGCAGATCGGCTCCTCAGACAATCCCAATCCCCAGATGGCGAACAAGCCTTACATTTCTCTCGAATTCAACCGCACAGGTGCAAGAAAGTTTGCCAACGTCACTGGTGACAACATTGGGCAAAGGCTCGCGATCGTGGTAGATGACGTGGTGTATTCTGCTCCCCGGATCCAGGACAGGATCCACGACCCCGACGGCAAGGCGACGATATCCGGCGTTTTCACAAATGAGGAAGCAAAGTCTCTCGCCATCCTGCTGGATAATGAAAGCCTAACCGCCCCCATCGAGCCCAAATACTCCACCCAGGTATCCGCTACTCTGGGCAAAGACAGCGTCCGGAGTGGGCTCAGAGCAGGTCTGATAGGCATCATAGCTGTTATATTATTTATGCTGATATATTACAAACTGGCAGGCCTGATCGCAGATTTTGTCCTTGTCTTTAATGTGGGTTTTGTCCTGGCGGCTCTCACCGCTTTTGGTGGAACCCTCACGATGCCCGGTATTGCAGGTATAATCCTGACCATCGGCATGGCTGTGGACGCCAATGTTCTTATCTTTGAGCGTATCAGGGAGGAACTGGATGCCGGCAGACCACCCCATACAGCCGTTGACGCAGGCTATAAAAGGGCCACAGTTACGGTCTGGGACGCCAACCTGACAACCCTGATCGCCGCCATCGTGCTTTATCAGTTCGGTACAGGTCCTGTCCGCGGCTTTGCCCTGACGCTGACTATCGGTATCATTGGTTCGATCTTCAGCGCCATAGTTTTTGTCCGCTATATAATGGATAAAACGATGCTGGCTGGCATAAAAAAGACCATGAGTATCTGAGGAGAAAAAGATGAGAATATTTAAGAATGCCAACTTCCCCTTCGTCAATATCCGCTACATAGCCTATGCGATATCGATCGCCCTGATACTCGCCGCGCTGATCATCCTCATCGCGAAAGGATTGAACTGGAGTACGGATTTCACAGGCGGGGTCACCGCCCAGATAAATCTGAAACCCACAGCCGAGGGCGTGGAGCCTTTGAACATTGACAAGCTTCGTACGGTCATCAATGAAAGTGGCTTTGAGGAGGCTGAGATCCAGTTTGTCGGCAATGAAGCCGATGCCACCTTCCAGATCAAGGTCAAGGGAGAGAACGAAGAGAAGATCAAGGAACAGTTGACTGAGGTGGTATCGACCCAGCTGGGCGAATACACTCAGGACCGGGATATTCAAAACGACGTTTTCCTGGAAATCAGCACCGTCGGCGCCAAGGCTGGAACCCAGATGAGGACAAACGCGATAATCGCCGTGTTGATCGCCCTGCTGCTCATGATCATTTATATCTGGATCCGTTTTGAATTCTCCTTTGGACTCATGGCCATCGTTGCCCTCTTTCACGATGTCCTTATCATTGTGGGAATATTCGCGCTAACGGGCAAGGAAATCACGATGACCGTAATTGCCGCGCTTCTTATGATCGTCGGTTATTCGATCAACGATACCATCGTCGTGTTCGACAGGATCCGTGAAGACCTTAAGATATACCGCAAGGACAAGGTTTCGGATATCTTCAACCGGGCAATGAACACGACCTTGAGCAGGACGGCCATAACAGCGGGAACAACGCTTTTGACCTCAATGGCGCTGCTCTTCTTTGGCGGAACGGTCATCCATGACTTTGCCCTGGCCATCACACTGGGGATACTGTTTGGTACCTATTCCTCGGTTTTCGTGGCCAGCAACCTGGTGCTTGATTTTTACAAGGTTTCACACCAGGAGAAACAAGCCATCAGGCATCTCACCAAAAAGAAATAATCTCAAAATACCTTGTTAGATTTGGAGAAAGCCACCATACGGGGGCTTTCTCCTTTTTGACAGCAATATCACTGCAGAAATAAGAATCTTCATCCCCAACAGAAAATTTGCATTGACAGAGAAACAAGTACGTACATACTGACTATAAATTAAATAAGGTATGCAGCAATGAGACAAAAGATCATCTGTCTGTTGTCAATACTGCTTTTGACCGGCTTGCTGGGCAGCGATGAGTTGAGCGATAAGCAGCGGCAGTTGAACAAGCTTCGGGAAGATCTGGAACAGGCCAGGCAAAAAGCGGAACAGACTCAGGCACAAAAGAAAAAGACGGAAACCGAAATTGTTGTCACCCAAAGGGAAAAGAGCAAGACCGACAGGGAGTTGCGCCTTTCCAGGGATGAAGCCAGGCTTAAGCTGGATTTGCTGAACACCGTAAAAAATGAGCTCAGAACCGTCGAAGAACGGATAAATGATTTGAACGCCCAGCAAAATATCCAACTGGAGAAACTCATCAGAGTGGACCGCCGGCACGGCACGACCCAGATTCAACACAAAGACAAGCGTTACCTATCCATAATGGCAAACCAGACCAGGAACAAACTCAACGACCTCGGTGATGTTCAGGTATCTCTTGTGGATGAACAGAATAAGAAGGGAAGGGAATACAGCCTTGCCAATACGAAAGTACAGCGTACTTACAGCACGAGCCGGAGCCTCAGCCACAAGGTCCGAAACCTGGAGGGAAGACGCGAGAATCTCACCCAGGAGGAGCAAAGGCTCAGAGATCGGATCAGTAAACTCCAAAAGGACGCCGCACAGTTGGAATCCCTCGTGGCACAGTTGGCTGAACAGATTGGCAGGGAACCCTATACCTACGAATTCAGTGCCAAAACGATTACCTGGCCTGTACGGGGAAGGATCATTCGCAGCTTTGGGGAGGAGACACGTTCATATGGTACATCCGTTGTCTGCAATGGGATAGATATTGAAACACCGGAGTGGACGACGGTTGTCGCGGCGGATGATGGAGATGTGGTGTTTTCCAGCACCTACGGCGGGCAGGGCAAGCTGATCATCATCGATCATAAGAACGGTTTTTTCACCGTCTATGCCTACAACAACGAACTCCTGGTAAATTCGGGTGCCACTGTTCAGAAGGGGCAGGCAATTGCAAAATCCGGCATGACAGGGTCCGCGAGCGTGCCATCCCTGCATTTTGAGGTCCGCAAGGATGGCAGGGCGGTCGATCCTTTGTCGTATCTGGAATAAACACGGGAAGGAGATGATTTGATAGTTCTGAAGCAGCCTTCGATCAGGAAACTGGAGAAGCTTTTCCGTAAAGAGGATTTTGACGGTAAAACCATCTTGCACTATACGGGGAGAATGTTTGGCATTGGCTGCAAAGTCTCTTCCAGGGATGCCATTGCCAGGATCCTGAGGTTAAAGATCCGGGAGAATTGTGAAGGTCTGATCGTTTTGATCCCTCACATACAGTGGTTTGTTGAGATGGGAATCCATATCCCGGACCGGATATACCCTCTGCTACAGCAATACTGGCCGGGCAATCTCACGGTCATATTCAAATGCCATGCCAAAAGCCTGGAACATGTTTCTGTCAATGGAAAGGTAGCCTTCCGGGTTCCTGAGGATGAACTTCTGAGGGTTTTGATCGAAATGCTCGGCGAACCTCTGGTCAGCACCAGCGTAAACATTTCCAATCTGCCGCCGGAAAATGACCTCAAACGTCTGACCAGTTTCTATGAGTCCTGGTTCGACTACGGCTTTCTACCGCTGGAAAAAGATCTGCAATATGATCCCCAGCCCTCAACAGTTGTGGAGTATGTCAGCAGCCATGAAGAAGGTAACCAAAGCGGTTTTGATGAGCTAAAATGCCTGCGTGAAGGTTCCATTCCTTTTTACGGGGTCAAGAATTCATTTGAAATGCCCACCATTCTCTTCGTTTGCACCGCCAACATTTGCCGCAGCCCGGTGGCGGAAAAACTTTTCAACCACTATGTTCTGGCTGACGATCTGCAATTCGCAGGCGATTCCTGCGGTTTGCTCCCCGGCGGCCAGCCCATATCCGCCGGTTCCCTGCAACTGCTTTTGGAAAAGGGTATTACCGATGCCCAGGACCACATTTCCAAGCAATTCACGCCGGAAATCCTCAGCGGTAGCCGCCTTATCCTGACAATGGAGGAGCGCCAGAGGGATTTTTTGAGGGAAAATGAACCGGGGATGGCGCAAAAGATCTTCACTCTCAATGAATACGTTGGTGAGGAAGATGATATCACCGATCCATTTGGTTCAGGCATAGATAAGTATCGCCGCATATTCGAGATCATTGACGACCGCATAAAGCGGCTGATAAACAAGCTGAAGCCACTTCCAGCTAAATAAAAGATTAAGAGTATGAAATTAGAACCTGAGATCACCCCCGCACTGATCAAAGCCCACGGCCTTTCCGACGATGAATATCAATACATACTACAAATACTGGGCCGTCCGCCCACCTACGTCGAGTTGGGAATATTCAGTGTGATGTGGAGCGAGCACGCCAGTTACAAAAATTCCATCTCTCTGCTTAAAACACTCCCCCGCGAGGGAAAACACATGCTTGCCAAAGCCGGCGAGGAAAATGCCGGAGTGGTGGACATTGGTGATGGCCTGGCAATTTGTTTCAAGATAGAAAGCCACAACCATCCCTCGGCCCTGGAACCCTATCATGGAGCAGCTACCGGCGTGGGAGGCATCCTGAGGGATATCTTCACCATGGGGGCGCGTCCCATCGCGGCCCTGAATTCACTGCGCTTTGGCGATCCTGAAAACCCGCGTGTGCGCCATTTGATGCGTGAAGTGGTGCGCGGCATAGCCGATTACGGAAATTGCTTTGGAGTTCCCACAGTGGGTGGGGAAGTATTCTTTGATGAAACCTACAACGGCAATCCCCTGGTAAATGCCATGGCTGTGGGAATTCTCAAACAGGAAAACCTTGCCAGGTCGGCCGCACAGGGGGTCGGCAATCTGGTTGTCTATGTGGGTGCCAAAACCGGCCGGGACGGTATTCACGGAGCGACTTTCGCCTCCGTGGACCTGAGTGACAAATCCGCCGAGATGCGCACCGCCGTGCAAGTGGGCGATCCTTTCTCCGAAAAACTGCTTCTGGAAGCCACGCTCGAAGTGATCCAGGCCGGCCTTGTGGTGGGGATCCAGGATATGGGCGCCGCTGGACTGACCTGTTCCAGCTCTGAAATGGCCGGCAAGGGCGGGGTGGGGATCGAACTCGACATAGCCCGTGTACCTGTCCGGGAAACAGGTATCACTCCCTATGAAATAATGCTCTCCGAATCCCAGGAAAGGATGCTGCTGATCGTTGAGCCCAAGAATCTTACCCCCATCCAGGAAGTTTTCCAAAAATGGGATCTGGACGCCGTCGTGATCGGCGGCGTGACCGATGACAAAATGCTCCGGGTCAAGATGGACGGTCAGATCCTGGCAGAAATTCCCGCGGAATACCTTATTCTGGGAGGCAAAGCTCCGGTTTATGAGCGTGAGACGAAAATACCGCCCCATATCAACCAGGCCGGCACAACGGATGTGGATTTACTGCCGGAGCCTGAGAATTATGGAAATGCACTGCTCAATCTGCTGGGTGAACCCAACATAGCTTCCAAAAGGGATGTTTACCGGCAGTATGACCACATGGTGCAGGCGGGAACGATAATTGAGCCGGGCAGCGATGCGGCCGTGGTGGCCATAAGGGGAACGGAAAAGGCCGCGGCGATCTGCACGGATTGCAACGCCCGTCACTGCTGGCTGGATCCCTATGAAGGGGCCAAGGGCGCGGTCGCGGAGGCTGCCAGGAATGTCGCCTGCAGCGGAGCCAAACCCATTGCCATCACCAATTGCCTGAATTTCGGCAATCCCTATAAACCTGAGGTCTATTGGTCTTTTGCGGAAGCGATCAGGGGAATGGGGGATGCCTGCCGCGCATTGGAAACTCCAGTCACGGGCGGCAATGTTTCTTTCTACAATGAAAACCCCAATGGCGCCGTCTATCCCACCCCTGTGATAGGCATGCTCGGCTTGCTGGAGGATTACTCCAAAGCCACCACCCAGTGGTTCAAAAACCCCGGGGACCTCATCGCACTGCTGGGCGAACCTTGCGCCAGCATTGGCGGTTCCCAGTATCTGAAAACCGTTTTGGGGAAAATTGGCGGAAAAGCCCCGGGTGTGGACCTGCAAAAGGAAAAGAAGCTTCTGGATCTGGTCTACGTCCTGATCGACAACCGGCTCCTTTCCTCAGCGCATGATGTTTCCGAGGGCGGATTGCTGGTCTGCATCGCCGAAAGCTGTTTCAATCCAGACCCGCTTATGGGCGCTGAACTTGAGTTTCCTCTCAGTTTCTCCCCCAGCGCTGAATATTTCGGGGAAGCCCATGGCAGGATCGTGATCAGCTTTGCACGGGACAAAAAGACGCTCGTTTCCGAACTCAGCCAGCAAACCGGAACGCCGATACATTTCATTGGCCAGGTTACCCAAGAACATGTCTTTGCAGTCAATGAAAATATTAATCTTGATGTAAGTGCCATGTATCAGGTCTATAATAACGGATTGAAACTTAACTGACGGGAAGGAAACAAATATGAATCTGCTGTTTGGCCCTTTGTACTGGGGGATCTTACTGGTGGTTTTCGGCATTCTGCTGTTGTTGAAGGGTTTCAAGATAATCAACCTGCCACTGCTTAAGATCTTTATTGCCATAGTGATAATCACTTTTGGCATCCGGCTTTTATGTGGATGATATTCTAACATAATGTTGTCTTGATCTGCAGAGGATGGATGCATAGTAGAGATTCTGGTTTCAAGATATTAAGAAAGTATTTCAGGTGGAGATAATGAATTCTATGTGGGGTGAAACAAAACAAAGGAGAAGGAGATGAAAATGAGTTTCCTATTTGGACACGTATTTTGGGGCGTATTGCTCTTATTATGGGGTTTATCGCTTATCCTCAAGGGATTTGACATCATTGACCTACCCTTGGTGAAGATCTTTATCGCGATCGTAATCATCCTGATCGGTGTCAGGCTGCTGACCGGCGGTTTTTGCACCCGCGCGGATAAAAGCAGGATACACACCAGAGTCCTGACCTCAGGGAACCTGGATTACACATCCATTTTTGCTTCCCAGGAGATCGACCTCACGGATCTGGAACCGGATTCCCCACCCCTGGAGATCACCTCCATCTTCGGTTCTTCCTTCGTCTATCTCCCGGACGACATTGATTTTGTCATCGAGCAGACTTCGATATTCGGCTCCGTAAAATCTCCGCATACATCCCAAAAGTCGATGGATAAACCCATTGGAACAGTGAGGATCGAAGCCAACGCGATATTTGGCAGTGTGGAGTTTGCCTATAGACCTGCCAAACGCTCCTCCACGCATTATGATTCCCATGCCGCCCCTGACTCGACCGGCAGAGAGGATTCAGATTCACTCAGATAAGAACTGGCTGCTGATTGCCCTGGCGGCAATGCTCCTGTTTGCTTCCTTTTCCCTGGAAGCAAAAGGCTTGGGATATGCCTTCAGTGGCGGTGGGGCGCGCGGATTCGCCCAGATAGGCATCCTCAAGGTTCTGGAAGAGGAGGGCATTTATCCTGATTATATTTGCGGAACGAGCATGGGCGCTCTGGTGGGGGCGCTTTACTCGATGGGTTATTCCACAACTGAGATCGAAGAATTATTGCTTGCTTTGGATATCTCCGATCTTCTGCAGGACAGGTATGCACGAAAAGACCTTTACATCGGACAGAAACGCTGGCCCCAATATGGGAATCTCACCCTTGATATGGGCAAAGACTGGATACCCCGCCTGCCTTCCAGTATGTATGTTGCCAACAGGCTGAATCTCACGCTTGCCCGTCTTGCTTTTCCCGCTTCGCCATACAGAAGTTTTTCGCTTTTGCCCATACCGTTTTCCTGCGTTGCCACAAACCTTGTGACGGGAGAAGCCGTGACCTTCGATCAGGGCTCTTTGATGCAGGCTATACGAGCCTCCATATCCATCCCCAGCATGATGATGCCTTTCGAATTTGAAGCTCGTACTTACATCGACGGCGGAATCTCCCAAAACCTGCCACTTCCCCAGGTTTGTGAGATGGGCGCCGATGTATTGATCGGCTTTAAGACCAATACAAATCTGCGCGGAGCCGACGAACTGGTCGATGTCTTTGAGATAATCGACCAAACCATAAACATCGGCATGACTCGTAACATAATGCACAACCTGGATGATTGCGACCTGCTCATGGAGCCTGATCTGGAAGAATTCATAACGACAGGTTTTTCTGATGCCCAAAGGATCGTTGTCGCGGGGGAGCAATATGCGCGGGAAAGGCTCCCCGAGATCAGGGCGTTGCGGGATTCGCTTATGGAGGCCGGCCACTTGTTCACCAAACCGCAAAAGGTCGAACCTTTGGCTGAGATCCTTATCCTGGATATAGAAACTCAAGGCAATGAATTCATCAGTGGTGCCAAGATCCGGGAATATCTGGGTCTGGAAACTGGCCAGATCTATTCGCCAGAGCAGATCATGGATGCCTGTTTCGCTGCCTGGAACTCCCAGGCCTTTGAAACCATTTATCCGGTCCTGGTCCCGGCCGGGGAAGGATACCATCTTCTGGTCTATGTCCATGAACGGGAACGCAGGAATCTGGCACTGAATGTTTCTTATACCTCGGAAGAGGAGCTGAATGTGGGGGCCGTCCTCAGCCTCAACAACCTGCTAATGAAGAATTCCAAATTTCTGGCGGGCTTCACACTTGGCGGCAGGACAGAACTGAACCTGGATTTTGTGAAGAATTTTGGCGAATTCTGGGGCGCATATTTTCGGATCTATCCCTGGCTCAGCGAGAACCGGCTGTATATCTATGATGCTGAACACCACAAGACCGATAGCGTGAAAGCCCTCGAATTTGGAGTGGTTCCCGGGATTGGCGTCTTTGCCGAAAAGATCGCCGTTGCCGAGGCCTTCACATATTCCTACAGGACGAAGCTATACCGTGATATTTCGGACACAGCGCCCATTGACTCCCTCTATCTGATCTCCGGAATGGGGGTTAAGACCTATCACGAAAGCCTCGATGACGACGTTTTCCCCCGATCCGGCGTGCGAGCCTTTGCCAAGGCGAATTTCGCCCGCTGGGAGAAGGTTAGCGACCAGATCTACAGCCGTTTTGTCTCTGATCTGGATGTATACACGCCTTTTTTGGATTTTGCCTCCCTGCGTCTGGGCTTTGACTACGGAACCTATTTTGGAGACCAAGCAGGCAGTTCAGCCGATCCCTTCTATTTCTGCGGTTCGAATGGATACCGAGGATATCAGCGCTATGAGGTAAGTTCCTCCCAATACAAGATCCATACTCTGGGATTGGTTTTCAATCCCCTGAAAAACCTGTTTCTGGAAACAGGGGTCCAAGGGCTGAACATCGCCGGAGATAGTTCCTGGGATTTGGTTGGCGACACTGAGTGGGCACTGTATGCTGACCTCGGTTACCGGACTCTCATTGGTCCCGTCAAACTCATCGCGGCAGCCAGGAAAGAAGGCAGGCCGAATTTATATCTTAACATCGGCTTTGATACGGACATCTTCTGGCTCTCACGTAAATAGCAACATTTCAAACGATAACTCTTGGCTTTGTGCCAAGGGTGGTTACATACATTTTCTCCTTGAAGATATCTTGCCTGGATTGGAAACGCCCGCAACAAACCCACCACTGCCTGAGTACCCGCTCGCCGAGTGTTTGGTCAGCGCAAACTCAGGCAGTGGTCAGGCGGTCAGGGGAAAGGGGGAGTTTGGGCCGGCTTGCCTTCGTTTTGAAAGCGAGCCCAAAATTAATTCTACCACTCGAGGTTGAGCATCAGCATCGGGCTTTTGCCTTTGACTTCCATATAAACCCGTGATTTATAATCCTCTGGCTTCTGCAGCAGGACGTCTAACCCGCTGATCAGGTGGTTGACGATCAGGATACCGATGGCGATGGAGCCATAATCCCGCAGATCCTGGGTTTGGATGCGGATCTCGCTGTAGCTGCCGCGGTGATCCGAGCTATCCCAATTCCAGGCGTAATCCTCCGGGTAGATATTTTCATCGATGTAGATCTGCTGGGCGATGGGGTCGTCTGGATATAGCTGCATCGCCGTCTGGCGCACATCAGCGTTGTAGCCTCCAGCCTCAAAACCACTGCTGTCGTACCGGCTGAGATCCCTGAAATACTGATTCGCATAATCACCGGGCTGGATATGGGCGAATTTCAGGGCGTATTCGTAATATTCCTGGGCTTTGAGGTTTTCCTCCGCGTTGAGGAACAGCAGGCCGGAAATTATCCCCACTTCGCTGGCCAGCATGGCATATCCGTAATTACGTCCGTTACGGACCTGGCTCAGCCCTGGCACGGCAAGAGATTGGACGAACTGCCAGCCCTTGCTTTCGGCGGCGAGTGAAGATGAAAGGATCAGTATTAGCACTGGCAGAAAGATATATCTGGTTTTGGATCGCATTAAAACTCCATTTGGTAATTCAGCATCAATCCGGAAGTCTGCAGGGGACTGAAATACAGAGTGTGTCCCTGCGATCTGTCGCGGGAGATCAGCGCCACATCGATCACACTTATGACCCGGTTGAGGATCACGGCCCCCAGGCTGAGGTTCTCATACATCTTTGTGGTCTGGGTTTCACGCCGTAGTTTGTCGTAGTGGTCCTGGTGCTGGGTGCTTTGCCATTCCCAGGCTTCCGAGGGATCGTAGGTGTTGATGGCCATATACTCGGAGTACCCTTCCGGGTCATAAGTATATATCAAATAGTAATTCCGCGCATTAAGTTCCTGGTATTGGTTGAACTCATCACTGCTAATATACTCTTGTATATGCTGATAGTATTGCTCATCCATGCCTTCGGGAATACCGGCATAGACTGTGGCGTAACGTTTGTAGGAATCGATAAGGTCGTTCTTTTCCCTGTTTGTGGCCCACCAGGATGTGAAGGCCAGGACATCCGCTCCGAGCAGTATCGCCCCGCGGGTGTTCTTTCCCAGGGCGATCTCCCCGGATCCGGGCAGCAGGGCGGACATGCCCAACAAGGCTGCCTTGGGAAGGGCGGCCAGGGGTAGCGCAAGCATCAGGATGAGGAAGATAACCAGAGTTTTCAAAACGGCCTCAGAAATTGTAGCTTAGGCCCACACTGGGTGTGAGCTTGTTGTTTCGCATCTCAGTGTAGTAGCGGAACTGGAAATTGTTTTGTGTGATCGCCGTGCGGTTGACCTTGTTCGTGAGAACTGCCGCGTGCACCGCGGACGTCAGATGATTCAGGGCAAGCCCAAAAAGGCAATATCTGGAATAGGCGTACTGCTGGTTTGCATCCTTGCGCATCTGTATATATTCAGTGCGGAAAGGAGACGCCGCGTCGCTGGAAGGATAGATGTGGTTGTTATATTCACCGTTCATGACGTCTTCCACGGTCCTGTTCTTGATCCAGACGGAATCGTCAAAGATCCAGACATCGGCTAAATCCGGGTCATCCAGGATGAACAAGCCCGTACCCGAGGTTGGATCCGTCGCGAAGGTGTGATACCAGTCCGTCCAGCCAAAAATATACTTGTTGTATTTACCGATATCCTCATAGAAGTGTTGGGTGTTATTTTCATCCAGGCGGAAATAGCTGCCATCGTAAATATCCAGCGCTTCCACGTCGATCAGAACCGCTTGAACCAGATCTTGAAATTCACGCCGGTAACGCGGCCCGGTGTAGGTGTAAGTGTAATCAATATCGTTCACCGTATAGTTGAAGGTGTGCTCGATGTTCTCTCCCGTGGCGTAAAACTCAAAGTCATCGGTCTTCTCGTCGCCTATCTTATCGAAGTATAAAGCTCCTCCGATCGCGGCGAGTTCGAGCACTGGGAAGACGTAGGTGATGAAGGCGGATCTATCGGCGTAAAACTGACCCGCGCCGGGAACGAGAGCGGACATCAGCATGGCCAGGCGGGCATCCTTTTTGGCAAAATTCACCCGGACGATATCCGAACCACTATCATTTTCCTCTGGCTCAAAGATGAGATCATCAATGCCTTGGGCCATGGCTGAGGCCATCACACCCAGAAGCAGGATCATTAAAAGTGCCTTTTTCATAAAAATCCTCCCGGGATCATTTTTCCACCGCGAATTTCAGGCGCTTGTGCGTGTCTCCGCATTCAAGGCTCAGGATATACACGCCGGATGAGAGCTTGCCGCTGTCCAGCACCACGTCGCGGCGCAGGATCCCGTTAGCTGGAATGCTCTGATCTTGCAGCAAAGATCCGTTGATGTCGTAAATGGCCAATTTAATGGTCTGGTCGAAATTTCCGATGCGCACCCTGAACTGAGGGCCTTTTACGGGATTGGGGAATATGAACGCGTTAAATTGCGGGTCAGCGCCCGGCTCGTCTTGCATGCGGTAACTTAGATAATTGCCGCTGCCGTCGTTCCGGAATCCGTTCCAATGAAGTCCAAATCCATTTTGAGCAACTTCCGTTCTGTGTATGAAGAGGCCTCCATCGATGTCGGCGTAATACCAGAAAAGGTCGCCATATGAATCGGTGCCTAGATCAAAGAATAGGTGGGAGCCGTGGATTTCACCTGTCGTTGCCAGGGATCTATCCCAGCTTATGGTTTCATCAGCCACGGAATACGCCGCGTGTCCCTTTCCCATAATTGGCAGATACAGGTATAGCTGGGGATGCTCTTGCAAAGCATAAACATGCTCTTCCGGAGTGAAAGAAAGGGGAAAAGCCTCGTGGGGATAGCCGTAAAGCAAAGTCCCGTCGTGCTTAACGGCGTATACTTTGCTTCCACAGGCCCAGAAGAGCACCGGGTTTATGGCGTGGGAACTGTATGTGAACCAATCGGTCAATCCCATCTGGGTTGGTTGATCGGGTGAAGCATGGTCAAAGATCTGCGTGAGCTGCCCATCTTGATATTTGTAGACATTGCCGCTGTCCGCCATCAGGAAAAGCATTTGGACATTGTCCTCCGAAGCGGAAAAGGAAACAGGCTCGTATTTGCCAAAAGGCTCGGGCAATTCGATCGAAGCCGATAAAACAAAATCCTCGGGATCTATCAGGTATAAAATGTCCTGGCACAAGGCCACTACACTACTGCCGTATGATCCGAGTCTTTTGACCCCGGTTAGCTGGATAAGGTCTCCGACCGTGTCATCCTCTACCGCGCCCAGGCTGGACTCCGTACTCACAAAGATCTTTCCGGCAAAGGATAAAGGAGCGGTTGTGATATTATCCGGGAAATTGATACACATGCTTTGCAGATTGTCAGAGGAGAAATCCACAAGTTCGAGGGCCTGATCATGAACCATTGCCAGTTCAAGATAACCGTCCCCGTTCTGGTCGGAGGTGACCACAGGAAAATAAACCGGCTGCATGCTCCAGGGAAAATCGCCCATCAGGTTTGTCCATTGATCTCCGTCCCAACTCAAAAGACGGATGGAATCCTGGGTGAGAAGGGGAATATCGAGATCGCTGAAGCTTGAATTTATCGGAGGGCAGGGTAACAAGTCCGGGTCGCCAAAATCTACGATCTGAGTATCTTCAAAGAATCCTGAACGCAGGGTAAGGTCCATGCTTGCGGCAGGGTGACCCATATCACTCAACCAATACAATGATCCCAGGCCCTGGCTATCCAGCAGGGGCGGCTCGGTTTCGCCGTTCAGGGCGGGCTTCCAATCCTCCTGCGACCATTGGACAAAGTAGCCGTTGGCGTCGAGTACGGGTTTTTTACTGTGGAAGTATTCATATTGGGTGCCGGTCCAGTACCAGGACCACAGATAACCGATATCCGGAAGGTTGTCCGCTTCGATGATCTCCACTCCGCGCCTGCTGTATACCGCGTTTACGGAGTTGTTCTCAAAATTGGAATACCAGTTGCCTTCGGCATCGGTTACGCCCTGGGTGTAGATCACATCGTCATTTATGTGCCAGACCAGGATCCCGCCGCCGATCGCCGCTCCGTCTGCAGCCTGGAATGAGGGTAAAAGATAATCGTATTCATAGGAGGGATTGTTGAGCGGATCGTCAAGTGGGGTGGGGTAGAGGATGACGCGGTTGTCGTCCGTGGCAAAGACGGCTGTGCCGCCGTCCCCGTCGGGATCGACGTTCCGGTTTTCCACAAGCAGGTATTCACCATCGGAAAGCGGTATCCTCAAGATACTGGGTGAGGTTTGTTGTCCTGACTGCTTAAAGCTGCAGGCGGCCAGTTCCATGTTCTCAAAAAGGTCGATCTGATCAATATCCACAAGGTAGCCGTTGGAAAGGAAATGATCTTCGAAAAGCAAGGTCCTCGACCAGGCACCGGGCAAAACAGGCAGAGCGCCTTCGATCAGGACGTAAGAACCGTCATTCAGAACATCCACCAGGATACCCGAGCCGCCGCTGTCCATGATGTCGAACACTCCCACCATGGGTTGCCAGTTATAGACGTTATAGAGATCCACCAGGCCGAGGGAATGTCCAAATTCATGGGCTATTACGGCGTTGAGAGCCCCGTAGCCGCCAAGGAAGGTTTCCCCGTCTGAGATCTCGGTGTAGAAATCCTGCGCTATGGTCGACGGCACATTGCAGGCATGGCTGATCAGTACAGAGCCTTCATCAACGACTGCTTCCTTGCCGTCACCCACGGTGATGAAAAAAGAGGGTATGTCCGAGGGTGTATCGCCAAAAATGTCATGCTGCCAGTCTGAACCGGCATGAATGATCATGTAATGCCCATAGGCGGAGAAATCTATCTCCGGTGAGATACTGTCCGCGATCTCGAAAGAATCCTTGAAGTATTCTTCCATCCTGGCAACGAATAGTTCGTTATCGGCATCCGGAGGATTGTAATAACCCATGGTATTTGGCAGCGTGTATGCCCCGGATTGCGGATAAACCTCATATTCAAGGTCATAGGAACCAGTGGAGGCAGCAAGATAATAATATCTCAGTGCCTCAAGGTTATCCAGAAAATATTCCCTGTCATGGGGCGGGCTTCCCACAGGATGCAGGTAATTTGGATCGGGTTGCAGGATGAATTTTCCGTTTCCCGTGGTGTTTGGATCATCGGCAGTCTCTTCCTGAAAATCCACGAGAATGACGAGTAGTTTGCTGTAGTTGGCTGACTTAGCCTTATTAGGGGAAACAGGATTCTTTTGCAGCAGTTGGGTATGAGGATGCCTGCGTTGGGGCCGGTTCTGATAGTATTTGGCCGGATCCAGTTTGGCAGCTCCCAAATTGCTCACTATTAAAAGTGCAATGGCAACTAAGGTGAATCTCATCAATCCAATAAAGCGATACCTATCTGCGCTGAGGCAGCACTGGTAAGTATCGCAGAAAGGCTTTGCCCGCTCTAAAACTGGAATCCTACGGAGAATACTTTATTATAGTCGGTCAATTCGCCGGCAGTGATCATTCCAAAATCAGCCGTGATCTTGTATCTTTGATCGAAGGTGTACTGGATCCCGGCGCCAAAGCTGGGTCCCACGATTTCTCCGGCTTGATCGAGAAAGTACCCGCCGCGCAGAGAGATGAGGTCCAGATATGTGTATTCCGCACCCAAACCATAGATCGTTTCGTCGAAGTGCTCCCATCCCGAAACAAAGCGCGTGAGAAGGCCATCCTCATTGGCGAGGATCTTGCTGGCTTCGGCTGATACCAGAAATTTATTCAGGGGTGAATCCAGGATCTGGTAGGCAGCGCCGAGCCGGACCGTCATCGGTAGGGGATCGGATTGGGCTTGATCCACGTAGGTGATATTAGGGCCGATGTTTTGGATCGTCAGCGAGGCGTCGAGACCGTCAATAAGAAGATCCTGATATTTGGCGCCGGCATCAAAAGCGAAACCAAAGGCTTTGCCCTCGTCCTCAGTTTGGCCTGTGCCGGGTCCCAAATAACTGTAGATCAGTTTGAAATTTGCTCCCACCCCCATTTTGGTGGGGATAACTTCATAAGCGTAGCCAAAGGCCCCGGCGAAGTCAAAGCTGTGGAATTCTCCGATCTCCTGTCCGGTTTCATCAGTTTGCATCTGGGTTCCAAGATCCGCGACCACAAGATGGATGTTTATGTTGCCAACTCCATCAAAATACTTGTTGAAGCCGAGATATTCATAGAACATATCATCGAAACCAGCTCCCGCTCCCTGCAGCCAAGGCATATGGGTCCCATTGATCTGTGTTTGGCGATTGAAGGCTGCGGCACCGGGGCTCCACCAAGGGGCATAGGCATCGTCCGCGATGGCTGAATAGGCGCGTCCCAGACCGCTGGCACGGGCTCCGGGTTCAAATGTCAGGAACAGCAATCCCGCTTGGGATATGGCTCCCAAAGCAAGGGGAAGGCTCATCAGGGCGATGATGGCCACCAGACTCATGGTTTTATGTTTGGACATTATACCTCCATTGAGATATCCGGTATAAGCCAGGGCAAGAAATATCCCTGACTGAGTTCATTAATAACATCATACTGGGAATGAAATACCCGAAATGTTTTAGTCACTACTATTCGACTCTAAATGCCATTTTATAGCACATATCGGTAATTGAAGAACTAAATATTCTGGTGCCGAAGGCCGGAATCGAACCGGCATGGGATATAATCCCGGTGGATTTTGAGTCCACTGCGTCTACCTGTTTCACCACTTCGGCATGCAATTTTTCCTTTTTTACCAGAGTACAGCACTTGTCAAGCAGAATATCGTACCAAGGGCGGGATATCGTGACCTAATGTAAATAAACTCAAGATTCCTACTGTAGCTGAGGTTGCTCTTTGGCGATCAGTTCTTCGAATTTTTCAGCCGCTCCGTCTAGGGCTTCCTGTGGAGTGAGAATACCCTCTTTGGCCCTTTCCAGGAATTTCTTGAGTTCATCCCTGGCGATGAACCAAGCCGGATGCTGTGGTTCAAACACCGCGTTATCAAGCTGGGCGTATATATCTTCAAACTGGGGATATTCAGCCAGGAAATTTTTGATGGTTTCTGTTTGCATGGCGCTCTGGCGCAATGGCATGTAGTTGGTTCTAGCGCTCCACTGGGCTGTTTGTTCGGTATCCGTGAACCATTTTATGAATTCCCAGGCTGCGGCTTCCCTCTCGGGATCGCCGCTTTTGAAGATCACGATATTCGCGCCGCTGATCGCGCTTTTATCCGTCTTGTACGTGGGCAGGGGGGCATAACCGATGTTGAAATTGATCGGTTGCTGGCGCATGTAGGTGATGGACACGCTTGAGCCTTCAAACATCGCCACGGTGCCGCCCAGAAATGCGTTCTGGCCGTCATATTCCTTGGAAGAGCGGACAGTTTTTTCTTCATTGACCAGATTCAGGGTGAAATTCAGCGCTTCCAGGCCCTCCGGACCGTTCAGCACAACGTTGTCGTTCTCATCCATAATTGTGCCTCCGGCCTGGTGCAACAGGTTTATGAACTGCCATTCATTGACCGTGAAATTTGCACCCCAAGTAGCGGGGCTGTCCTCCGTTTCCGGTTTGGTCAGAATGCGGCAGTACTCTTCAAATTCATCCCAGGTCGCCGGGAAATAATTGGGGTCAAGTCCGGCCCGGTAAAAGGCATCCTTATTGTAAAAGTATGCGCGGACACTTTTGTTGAAAGGAAAGGACCACTTTTTTCCCTTGTATGTAATGGATCGCATGAAAACCGGAAAAAAATCATCTATGTCTTCATCGGTAAAATCTTCATCATTTGCCATCAGGCTGTCTATGCTGACCAGGACGTTGTCTTTTTGAAAAGTTGCCGCCCAGGATTCAAAAACCTGTGCCAGATCAGGCTGTTTCCCAACCCTCAGGGAAGCCGAGAGTTTTTGGGAAAGGGCCGTGTAACTGCTGATCGGATTGGTGATGACCTCAATATCGTCATGAGTCCGGTTAAACTCAACTATCATCTCATTCAGAACATCACCCAGCGGTCCGCTCAGCCCGTGCCAGAAACGGATCTGCACTTTATCGGATTTGATCGTTTCACCGCAGCCGCCAAGAAGGACGGCCACAAGAAACACAATGATGAATATACGGCGCATTTGTTCCTCTGTAATATTTCGTCAGTATTATGCTTGCATCAATAAAAAATTGAGACGTATAACAGTCAATGTTTTTATCCCAGCGCTTTATTCGGGAACTCAGTCATTAGTCAATTCGAAGCCGCAGTTTTTGATCCGGCGGTATTCGGTGAAGGTCAGATGGTATCCGAGCCGGGATTCCCTGCGTTCGTAATAAAGGGTTTCCCATTCGTCCAGATCGATCTGAGGGAAAAAGGTGTCCCCCTCAAATTCTGCGTCTATTATCGTCACATAGAGTTTTGATGCCAGCGGCAGGAACAGCTTGAAGACCTGGGCGCCACCAATAACGAAACATTCTTCCTGATTGCAATACGCCAGGCATTCCCGTGGATCGTGGCAGACGATGGCACCGGGGGCACTCAGTTCCCTGTCATGGCTCAATATGACATTGGTACGCTCAGTCAATGGTTTGCCCAATGAAAACCAGGTGTTCTTACCCATGATGACGGTGTGGTTCAGAGTCTTGCTCCTGAACCAGGCCAGATCTTCGGGTATTTTCCAGGGCAGTCTGTTATTGATGCCGATCAGGCGATTCCGGTCCATAGCCCAGATCAGGGAGATATTATGTTCAGTCATATTTGCCGGAGCGGAAAAATTCATCGATGACGGGGATCCTTGCCTGTTTTGCTTCATTCAGAGTTCCATGGAAAACGACCGTTCCGGATTCTATGAAGAAGATCCTGTCCGCAAGGCGGTGAATGGAAGCAAGGTCATGCGTGATGATGACGATGCTCATGTTGAGCTTGTTTTTCAGGGTGATGAGGAGGTCATCCATAGCCAGGGAAGTGAGTGGATCAAGGCCGGATGTGGGTTCGTCGCAGAATAGGATCTGCGGATCAAGGGCCAGAGCCCTGGCCAAAGCGGCCCGCCTTTTCATCCCACCGGAAAGTTCGTTGGGATACATGTGGATAGCCTCACTCAACCGGACCAGATTCAGCTTCACGCGGATGATACGCTCGATCAGCTTGCGTTTGAGCCGGGTGTGCTGTTCCAAGGGGATGGCGATATTGTCGAACACGGTGATGGAATTCAGCAGCGCGCCTTCCTGGAAGAGCACGCCGATCTTTTTGAGGATGCGCTCATATTCGCTTACATCCATGCCCAGAACTTCCGTGTCCCAGTATTTGACGCTGCCCTTGTACGGTTCTTCAAGCCGCAGAATGTTTTTCATCAGGGTTGTTTTTCCGCATCCGCTGCCGCCGAGGATGATCGTGACCTCGTTGGGGTAGATATCGAGTTCTATATCCTTGAGGATAGTGGTTTCCCCATATCTGGCTTCAAGGTTGCGGACGCTGATGATGGGCTTTTTCATAGGTACAGGATGCTGAATACGGCATCTGCGATTATCACGGCGAAGATCGAAGAAACTACGGAGGCAGTGGTGGCTTTCCCCACTTCCTCGGCTCCGCCCCGGACCCTAAAACCGTAGTAGGAGCCAATTATTACGATCAGCCAGGCAAAAACGGTGCTTTTGATGAAAGTGACCAGAATATCGGAGAATCCAAGGATATTAATGGAACGGGTGATATATGTACCGGGATTGATATCCAGATATATGACCGCGATCAGGATCGAGCCAAGCTGGCCCAGCAGTATGGAGAACGCCACCAGGATCGGCATCATCAGAGTTAGCGCGTGAAACTTGGGTACCACAACATAGCGGAAAGGATTTAATGCCATCATCTTCAGTGCGTCCACCTCTTGCGTAACCTGCATGGTGGCTATCTCGGCCGCGATCGAGGAACCGCTTCGTCCAGCGACGATTATCGCCGTAAATAGGGGTGAAAGTTCACAGACAATCGCTATGGACATGATATCGGCCAGAAACAGGCTGGCTCCGAAGTTCTTGGCCTGAATGGCAACTTGCAGAGCGATTATCAATCCAATTATGAAGGATAACAGACTCACAATGGGAGTCGCGTTTTGCCCCAGAAGGATGCATTGATGGGAAAGCGAGCCTTTGCGCGCCCCTTTGCGGTTGAAAATTCCGACCACGGACCAGTAAAATATCTCGGAAGCCACATAGAGCGCTTCTTTGAAACCCTGGCCAGATTTGAGGAGCGTCTCACCCAGGCTTTCCAGAAAACCGGATTGCTTTGGTTTGGGAACGCTTACCAGATCCAGGGAGCGGAATGTGTTTATGACCTCTTGAACCTCGGGTTTGGCAGGGAGGATTGTGAGATCTCCCTTCTCGGAAGCCCGCAGAATTATCTCCTCACACAATGCCGCGCCGGCGCTGTCAATTTTATCCAGTCCTGATGTGTCAAGCCGGCTTACTTCTCTATTGTGCAGCAATCTGAAGACCTCATTCTGAGTGCCGGGGATATTCTGGGCAGTCAGTTCCCCGCTTAAAAACAGGATGTTATCGGAATAACGGACTTCTGCCATGGTCAATAATACAGGGAAAGCCTCAGGTAGGAACCGTAATCGTAAACCACCCAGTCCTTCTGGGATTTGTCATATTTGACATTCAGCTTGAGATCCAGCGAGATATTGCGGTAGAGTTTTATATTGAATCTGTTTTCGTTTTCAAACCTGACGCCGGCACCGGAGGAATCCATGGGGAAGAGGACGTCGAACGTGGAGTTTATGCGCAGGAAATTCAGTATGTTTATCGCTGAGAGGACCAGTGTGCTCTCGATCCCATGATTGTACTGGTTTGGATTTTCCACATAGATATCGTAGCGCAGGCTATCGCCCGGGATCTGGCTGTATCCGGTGCGGTCAAATGAGTAGCTGTCCTGGTTTATCTCCTGCTGCCATCCATAACCGCAGCGCAAGGAAACCGAGGTTTTGGGATTCAAAACAAGCCTGTAGGTGATGCCCGTACCTTCTTTCAGTCTCATCGGGAAGAACGCGCTTTTGGTTTTCAACCTCCCCTTGTCGGTCAAGATGATGGAATCCCCCTCGACTGGGATCAGGATCAGGTTCTTGTTTTGGGAGAAATTGGAATATGTATCGAAGAAATGGGTTTGCAGATCAGCCCTGCCGTAGAGGGAGAAATTTTTGTATGCTTCGCTGTTGATCCAGGGAGTGAAGAGCAGCACGTTTTTCAGGGAATAATCATCCGTACTGATGCGCAGGTCGTTATCCGTGGACTTTGTAAAGCCCAGATCATACATACTGCGCGTAGTGAGAAGCGAATAGGGGAATTCCGCGTCGATGTTGTTCTCGAGCTGCCCGGTCAGGGTTATACTGTTGTAGGGATCATCGCGGTCGACGCTGTTGTTTCCCACCAGGCTGATATTGGTGTGGACGGCCCCGTAATGGATGATCGGTCTGTCCGGGGCGATCTCTTCCTGTCCCAGGATGCCCGCCCCCAGCAACAGGTTTTTCTCGCCGGACGGATCCACAACCATAGTGAGGACCTCGCTGTCCCCCTCGTTCAAGGTGACCGTTGTGAAATCCACAAGTTCGTTCCAAGGTCCTCCATCCAGCCTGACCATATAGTTCCCAGGATGCATGATCCAGACCTTGTCCGGCTGGCCCAGGTCGTCATCTCCCAGGCTTGTGTCCGATCCATAGGGAATGAAGCCCTGTTCAGAAGGGTTTTGTTGCCAGATGTCATAGGGCAGGCGCACCCTCGTCTGGCTTTCATCAATTATTTTCACCACCAGTTCGGCCCATTTGCCCGAAACAACTGTCCTCATTTTGGGAAAGACCTCGGTCTCGATCTCGATCTCCTGGTTTTCGCCCAATGTCACCAGATATTTTCCCGGACTCAGAAACTTCTCCTGGTTGAATTCACCGTCATCCCTGAATATAACCTGGTCTTCGTCATCCAAACCCACTATATCATAACGGATCTCAGCCTTGGTGG
>CAYRVG010000008.1:0-19036 GCA_964427765.1 uncultured Candidatus Cloacimonadota bacterium | reverse complement strand
CAACGAGGACGTGACCCTGCAAAACTGGTACGTGGCATTCACCCGGATGATGTGGCGCCTCGCCCGGGCAAACCCGGAGACGATCGACCTGGAGAGCGTCACCCGCGCCTACATCGAACTCCACGACCTCCCCTGCCGCAGCGTCAAACGGGCGGTCGAGGCGGGGCTGCTCGAGCCGGTGAACGGGTATGAGCTGCTCACGCGCCTGATGTAGTGAATGGTGACGCGGATTTTTTAATAGATCAGGGATGAACAGGATGGAAAGGATTATCGGGATTATTCCATAGAAGTGTTGTAGTGTGGGAACGCGTGTCATCCCGGCGTCCGGGGCCCCCGAAGAGACGCGAAGCGGGTCTTTGGGGTGTCTCATCCGGGATCCAGAAAAAGGGGACACGGAAAAAAAGGAAAAAGACGGAAAAACGCGGATTTAAAATAGAATAGGGATGAACAGGATGGAAAGGATCAACGGGATCATTGACGTGGAAAGGTGAGTTGAGAGAAAAAAAAGCGGATAAAACAGAGGGATAGAGAAACAGAGGAAAAAGAATAGTAACACGGAAAAAACGGAAAAAGACAGAAAAACACGGATAAAAAATTGGATAAAACAGAGGGACAGAGGTACAGAGAAAATGAACAATTAAGAATGAATGTGGAAGAGTGGAACCCCCCGTGAGGAACGTCCGGGGCTTAAAGATCCGCAGGACCGGGATCCTACGCCACATACGTTGCCGGGGCCACCGCCGCGGAAAAAGCAAGCGCGAATGCGTGCCCCCAGGCAGCTTCCAAACTTACAATGCGGCACAGGAATTGAACACTTGACAAATATCCCCGTTTGAAATACAAAGTTTTTTTCCATTAAATGGAGTAAAATATGCTTTCCTGGGAAATAACCGCCCACGGACGGGTTCAGGGAGTCGGTTTCCGAAGCTTTGCCCGCATGTGCGCCCGCAAGCTGTTCATAACCGGATACGCGAAAAACCGGTATGACGGCACGGTATTGATAATTGCCCGCGGGGACGGGGAGAATCTGAAAATTTTCTGTGACATGCTCCGCGGGGGAAACGGTTTTTCCCGGGTCAGCCGCCTGGAAATAGAAGAAATTACCGGTGCAGAAAGATACGATGATTTTGAGATCAGATAGAAAGGATACAGAAAAGATATCGCCCCACACAGGGCTGATATCCGGGTCCGCGCCCATTCTTGCTCTGATCCTGCTGCTTTTCCTCCCCCTCATGCTCGCCGCGGAATTCCAGACCCACATCGTGAAAAAAGGCGACACCCTCTATTCCCTGGGCAGGGAATACGGGGTGAGCGTGGAAGAGATAAAGGATCTGAACGGCCTGGCAGACAACCTCATCAAGCCCGGCCAGGAACTCAGGATCAAAGAGATCACCCCCGCCCCCGAAGCCCCGGCCGCCGGGGAAGAGAGCCGGTCCGCGCGGACCGGGCCCGGGGAAGCGCGGGTTGCGGCGCAAAGGGACACGACCGGCTCACCCGGGACGGATCCCGGGGAGATCGAGCTTCCTGATGAATATTACCATGTGGTGAAGCCCAAAGAGAATCTTTACCGCATCGCCAGAAACAACGGCCTGCCCCTGCCGGAACTGCTCAGGCTCAATGGATTCGAGGATGAAAGCCATGTGATCCATCCCGGGGACACGCTGATCATCAGGGATCCCACCACGTATCTGATCGAAGCCAGGATCGAGGAGGAAATACGCCCGGCCCGGCCCGAAGACTCGGCCAGGATCTCCACCGCCCAGGGCGATACGATAATCGAGAAAGTGTATGTGGTGCAGAAAAAGGACAATCTATACCGGATCGCCAAAGCCAACAACATGACGGTTGAAGAGCTGAAAGAACTCAACAACCTGACCTCGAACAAGATCTACGCGGGGCAAAAACTATATCTGGCGGGGGATCCCTCAAAGCCCGCCTCATCGCCCCGGCTCACGGAAGCTGAACTGATGAAGAGGGAAAAGATCAGGGACGATCTGATCCTGCCCACCGAAGGCGAGGTGACCTCCGAATACGGGCTGCGCAATGGCAGGCCGCACAAGGGGATAGATATCGGGAACAAGGCCGGCACGCCGGTCAAGGCCGTTCTGGATGGCGTCGTGGTCTTTTCCGGGGCGCAGGGCGGCTACGGCAACGTGGTGGTCCTCGAACACCCGGATTTCGTAATGACGGTCTATGCCCACAACGAGAAGAACCTGGTGAAGGTGGACGACGTTGTGAAACAGGGGGATGTCATCGCTTTCATGGGCTCGACGGGCCAGTCCAGCGGCTCACATTTGCACTTTGAATACCGCCTCAAGGGCAAGGCGATCAATCCCCGCAAGGTTTTGCCCCTGGAAGGAAGTTAGGTTTCGAGGCAGCATGAGGAGAGAAAACGTATTCGCGGATCAAGCGCTTCAGAACTATCTGCGGGAAATATCGAAGTTCGAGACCCTGAGCCGTGAGGAGGAACACGAACTGGGGATCAGGGCGCGGAACGGGGATCAGGAGGCGATGAACAAGCTGATCCGGGCGAATCTGAAATTCGTGGTCAAGATCGCCTCACGTTACCAGAACAGGGGCCTTTCCCTCTCCGAATTGATCAGCGAGGGCAATATCGGTCTGATCAAAGCCATAGAAAAATTCGATCCCGACAAGGATATCAAGCTCATCTCCTACGCCATCTGGTGGATCCGGCAACGGATAATGCTCGCCGTTTCCGAAAAAAGCTCGCTGATCAGGGTGCCTTTGGGAAAATCAAGCTCCCTCCACCGCATCAAGGCCACCCAGGACAGGATCTATACGGAAACCGGGGAAACCCCCTCCAACGAGGAATTGAGCGAGGTGATGAATATCCCCAAGAAATCCATCAAACAGCTCAAGGGCCAGCTCGTGGAAACGACGTCATTCGACGACGTCCTGCAAGGCAACGATTTCCACGAATTCACCACGCGGGATATGATCAGCGACGAGAACCTGAACGATCCGCAGAAAAGGTATTATCGCGAAAGGATGCACAAACGCCTGTACGAGGCGATCGACAAGCTGGACAAACGCGAGGCGGAGATAATCCGCACCTATTACGGCCTCAACGAGGAACAGGAATCCCAAAATTTTGCCCAGATCGCCGAAACCATGGGCCTTTCCCGCGAAAGGGTGCGCCAGATCCAAAGGGAGGCGCTGAAAAAGATCATGGTCGAGATCGAACCCGATGAAGACGAATACGTGGAAAAATTCATGGAGAAATACAGCAACTGAGGATCCTGGGATCCCGGCACAGGGGAGAAACAATGTTTGAAAATTTCGATGAAATGGTGGCCAGCGTAAAGGAAAAACGCAAGGGCACCGTGGTCATAGCCGCCGCCCAGACGGAATCCGTATTGGACGCCGCGATCCTTGCCAAACGGGAAAACCTGGCGGAATGCCTCCTGGTGGGGGATGAGGAAAAGATCAGGGAACTTTTGCGCAAGATGTCCCCGGAAGACGCGGACGCCTTTGAGATCATGGATACCGGCGCAGACCTTGCCAGGGCGGCGGACCTGAGCGTCCGGCTCGTCCGGGAGGGGAAGGGGGACATCATCCTCAAGGGCAGGGTGGATTCCGGCCAGCTGCTCAAAGCCGTTTTGCACAAGGAAAAAGGCCTGAGGGTCAGCGAGGTCATCTCGGACGTCCTGGCGTATGAGCACCCCGAAGGGATCAAGCTGATGAGCGACGGCGGGATCAACCTCGCCCCGGAACTGAAGGAAAAGGTCGCGATCGTGAGGAACGCCGTGAAGGTGGCCCACGCGATGGGCAACCCAAACCCCAAGGTGGCCCTGCTCGCCGCGGTGGAGAAAGTGAATCCGAAAATGCAGGCCACGGTGGACGCGGCATTGATCTCGCGCATGAACGAGAGAAAACAGATCACCGGCTGCGTCGTGGAAGGCCCGCTGGCCTTTGACAACGCCGTGGATGCCGGGGCGGCCAGGATCAAGGGCATCGTTTCCCCCGTGGCGGGTGTCGCGGATATTCTCATCGTACCCAACATAGAGGCCGGAAACATCTTCGGCAAGATGCTCACCTACTATTGCGGCTACCGCATAGCGCACGTCGTGGTGGGCACCCGGGCCCCGATCCTGATCCCCTCGCGGGCGGACAGGGGCGAACTGAAGATGCTCTGCATGGCGATGGCCCTGGCCAGCATGGACAAGTGAACCTGCGCATCATCCTCATCGGAAAGACCAGGAAAGACTGGATAAAACGGGGTTTGGACGAATATCTCAAACGCCTGGGGCCCCTGCAAAAGGTGGAGGTTTTGGAACTGCCCGATGTGAGCATCAGGATCGCCGGAGATCCCGGGGCGGTGAAAGCCAGGGAAGCCGTGATCTGCCTGAAACATATCGATCCGCAGGACCATGTGGTGCTGCTGGATGAAAGGGGCGGGGAAAAAACTTCGCTTGAGTTTTCCTCTTTCCTGGCTAATCTATCTGAAAGAAGATCGGTCGCCTTTGTGATAGGCGGAGTTTACGGTGCGGGAGACCGCCTCAGGGAGCGCGCCGACGATCGCGTCAGGCTCTCGGCGATGACCTTCACGCACCAGATGGCGAGATTGATCCTGGCGGAGCAGATATACCGCGCGCTCATGATCAGGAACAACAGGCCATATCATTATTAGAGATATTTTGAGGTCCTTATGACAATGATGATCCTAAACAGTGTGTCAGCCAATTTCACGCAATCCCTCGTGATCCTCGCCCAGGGCATGGCAGGCATATTCTTCTTCATGGCCCTGTTCTATGGGCTGATACGCCTGCTGGAACGGGTTTTCAGAGGCAAAAAGCAATGAGGAGGATCCTTGCCCTGGCGGCGATGCTCATCATCGCTTCGGCCCTGGCGGCTTCCATCCGCGTGTTGGAGCGCTCCGCGGAGCATCTTGTCATCCAATACCTGCTTGAGGATTATTCCCTGACCCGGCAGGATGACCTTATCCGCATTGAAGCCGGGAACATGGATCATCCCATGCGCAGCGGCGCCCCGCTTTTGCCCTTTGCGGAAACCAGGATAGGCGTGCCTCCCGCCGGGGGGATCGAGGTCACGCTGCTAAGTTCCTCATCCCACGAGGAAAGGATCGAAAAACGCCTGCTCCCGGTCCCGGAGGTTTTCATGAACGATGGGGTCTCGGAACACGGATACGAGATCGACGAGAACCTCTACGGCTCAACCGGCGCCCCCCTGCTGAATGTTCTTGCCGCCTCTTCCTTCCGCGGCTTCGGCTTCGTGCCCCTGGAGATCCACCCCTTCTCCTATGACGGCAGGAATTCGCTTGTCGTGACGGACCAGGCCGTGATCAGGATCGATATAACCGGAGACAGCCGGTTCAAGAATGAGGATTTGGCAGGCCAAGCCGACGAGATATTCCTCTCAAACCTCCTCAATGCGGATCAAACGAGGTTTTGGAGGGATACGCAGCGTTACGAGGTAAATTACGCGGATTTCAGCCGCTCCGATTTCTGGCTGCGCCTGGAAACGGACCGGGAGGGCATGTACCGGATCACGCCCCCCCAGCTGGACGGCTTTCCCCTGGCCGACATCGACCCCCGCAGTTTCCGGCTCTTCAGCACAGGCGGGATCCTGCTTCCCTTTACGATCACCAACCCGGGTTATGAATTCACGGAGATCCCGATCCACGTGGAGGGCGAAAGCGACGGCAGTTTCGATCCCGGAGACCATATCGCCTTTTTCGGCACCACGCGCGATGGCGTGGACAAAAACCAGAACCTGCAGAATTCCGACACATATTTCAACCCCTATTCAGGGAACACCGTTTACTGGCTCACCTTTGCCGGGGATTTTGACGGCGAGCCCCTGCGCATGCAGACCCTTCCCGCCCAAACAACCTGGGATAACCAGACATCCGCCTTCACCGGCGAGGCGCGCCTGGAAACGGAAAGCCAGCGCCGGGAGATCATCGGTTTCGATTGGTACACGGCCCGGATGTTCGGCAATTCGACGGCGGATTACGAATTTGAACTGGAACTTGATGACCTTGATGCCTCACAGCCGCAGGAACTGAGTATGATGATCCGCCAGGAGGATGTGAACCACGTCATCTGGCACAATATCAACGTTTATGTGAACGACATCCCCGTCGTTGCCGATACGACATCGGGTTCCACCACGTTCAGCTGGTCTGGGGATAACTGGTATTCCTTTTACCAAAAGGTCAACAGCTTCGTGAGCGGGACCAACACGATCCGCATACGGGTGAACCGCAGCGGCACGGACAACCTTTTCCTGAACTGGATCACGGTGGGGCATTCCCGCCGGATAATCAAGGGTGCCGGGCAAAACATCGTCAATCAGCTTGAGATGAATTACGATGTGCCCGTGCGCTATGACCTTACGGGCGCCAGCGATACCATGATCCACAGGGTAAACGGCTTCTCGGAAGCGGATATGGTACCCGTGCAGACCTCAGGCGGCCAGGCATACTTCGTCTCCGCGGGAACCGCCGGTACAAGGTTCGTCATGAGTGATGCCGCGGAGTTTTATTCGCCGGTGAATATCTCCCAGCTCCAACCGGTGGATCTTACACTCAACCCCATTCAGATAGACAATGTCATCATTTCCGCCGATGAATACGCGGACCAGGCCCAGGCTTTGGCAGACATGTACTGGCAGGAATTCGGCAAACGAAGCAGGGTGGTCCGGCAATCGGACGTTTTCAACCAGTTCAACGGCGGGCATCCGGATCCGGTGGCGATCCGCCAGTTCCTGCGCTGGGTCTGGCAGGAATATCCGGCCCCGCATCTGGCCTCGGCAACCTTGATAGGCCTGGGGACGATCGACTGGCGTAACTTTTCCGGGCAGGCAAGCGGCAAGAACAAGCTCATCGTCTTCCAGCGCAACAACACCATCGTCTCGGACGATTATTTCGTGATGCTCACCCAGGCGTCGCATCCGGAGCTGGCTGTGGGGCGCTACCCCGTCAGCTCTGAAACGGAGCTGAACAACATGCTCTCCAATTTCCAGAATTACACGCAGAACATGGAAGGCGGCTGGTGGCGCAATTCCATGGTCTTCCTCGGGGACGACCTCTTCAACGGAAGCTCCTCCGCCTATGAGAACATCCACACGCGCCAGACCCAGGAAGCCGAGGAGGTGGTCCATCCCAGCGTTCTGGTGGACAAGATCTTCGCCTGGGAATATGAATATGACGAGTTCCAGAACAAGCCGGAGGCCAGGGACGACATGATGTCCGCCATCAATGACGGACGCCTCGTCTGGTACTATATCGGGCACGGCTCATTCGATAAACTCGGCGCCGAGGACTATTTCAACGGCGCTTCGGACATGGGGCGATTCGACAATCCGAACAAGCTCACCTTTTTCATGGCGGCCTCCTGCAAGGTCTCCCATTTTGACTACTGGGGCTTCGAAAGCCTGGGGCAGAAAACCGTGTTGCTCAATAATCTCGGCGCCATCGCATCCTATTCGGCCACCCGGGTCAGCACTCCCTACAACAACGCGCCGATGATGGAGTTGGTCCTGGAAGGCCTGGCGAATGGCAGGAATCCCGTCGGCTATGCGATCATGAGAGCCAAGACCCTATACACCCAGAGCAACGATAACGACGCCACCTACGTGCTTCTGGGCGATCCCCTGCTGCCCATAACCCCCCCTGTGAGGGACAGCGTCATGGATCTTTCCGGAACTTCCGGCAAGGCCAGGGATGAAACGCTGCACGCGCGGCAACTGGCCACCATAACCGGGGGATTTGACCCCAGTTCCCTTGACGGGGTCTGTGATGTGCGCGTTTACAACACTGAAACTGAATACGACCTGGACTGGCAGACCCATGTCAGCCATCGCGGCGCCCCTCTTTTCAAGGGAAGCGCGTCCGTCGAAGGCGGGCAATACAGCAGTGAATTCATCGTGCCGGACGACGTCGTCACGGGAAACACCGGCCTCATCGTCTCCTACGTGTGGGATCCGGCTTCCAGACAGGATCACGTGAATTTCCTGCATCCGCTTGCGCTTAGTGATGAGGCGGTAATCGCCGAAAATCCCGATGTCCCCGATATTGAGATCTATCTGGGCAGCATGGATTTCCGCCCCGGGGATACGGTCGGCGCAAATCCCGTTCTCTACGCCAGGATATCGGACAGCAACGGGGTGAACGTTACCGGGGGTTCGGGCCACAATATCCTCCTCATCCTGGATAATTCACTCCAGCCCCTGCCGGTCACGGAGTATTTCAGCTACGACCTTGATTCCCACACCCAGGGCCTGCTCACCTATCCCCTGGCAAATCTGGAGGAGGGGGCGCATACCCTGCAACTGATCGCCTTTGACAATTTTAACATGCCCTCGGTCGCCACCACGGACTTTGTGGTGAAGAAAACCGGCGAACTGGCCATCGAACGCTTTCTCATCTACCCGAATCCCATGCAGAACGAGACCAGCTTCACTTTCATGCTTTCGCAGGATTGTGAGCTCAGCATCGATATCTTCAGCATGAGCGGCAAAAAGATCCACAGCATTGCGGCTTTGGGCAAACAGGGCTTTAACCAGGTCCCCTGGAACGGCAGGGACAGGATGGGGGACAAACTTGCCAACAACACCTATTTTGTGAAGGTCCGGGCCAGATCTGAAGGGCTGAAAGCCGAGAAAACGGAAAAACTCGTAATCTACAATTGAGGATATCCCGCCATGCAGATTTATAACCAGATCAAACGCCAAAAAGAGGAATTCAAACCCATCACACCCAAAAAGGTGGGCATCTACGCCTGCGGCCCCACGGTGTACAATTACTTCCATATCGGCAATGCCAGGGCCTTCCTCTTCTTCGATGTGCTGAGGCGTTATTTTGAGTTCAAGGGCTATGACGTCAATTACGTGCAGAATATCACGGATATCGACGACCGCATCATAACCCAGTCCATTGAGGAGGAGATCGATTTCAGCGAGGTCGCGGCAAAATACACCAAAGCGTTTCTGGAGGACAGCGCCGCCCTGGGGATCAAGAAACCGACGCACCTTCCCAAGGCCACAGAGGTGATCGGCGAGATCATCGCGGTGATCTCCGCCCTGGTGGACAAAGGGTATGCCTATGAAGCCAACGGCGACGTCTATTTCGACACCGCGGCCCTGCCGGAATACGGGCAGCTTTCCGGCAAGAAGATCGAGGACCAGAAGGCCGGCGCCCGCGTGGCGGAGAACTACCAGAAGAAAAACCCGGCTGATTTCACCCTCTGGAAACGCAGCAAGCCGGGCGAACCCGTCTGGCCAAGCCCCTGGGGGGAAGGCCGTCCCGGCTGGCATACCGAATGCGTGGTCATGAGTCAGAAGTTTTTGGGGGAAACCTTCGATATCCATTGCGGTGGCGCGGACCTCATCTTCCCCCACCACGAGAACGAACTCGCGCAGGCCCTCGCGCTGACCGGCAAACCCCTGGCAAATTACTGGATGCACAACGGTTTCCTCAATATCGAGGGCGAGAAGATGAGCAAGAGCCTGGGCAATTTCTTCACCGCCAGGGACATCCTGAAAAAGCACAGCGCCGAGGCGATCCGCTTCTTTTTTCTCTCCAAGCATTACCGCTCTCCCATCGATTTTAGCAGGGAGATCATCGAGGAATCCGAACGTGCCGTGAACAAGTTCTATTCCGCGCTGAGGAACGTCAACTACAAGGGGATCACCGTTCCTCTGGACGATACTTGCGAGGCTCAGGAAGACGCTTTCATCCAGGCCATGGACGACGATCTGAACTCTGCCAGGGCGACAGCGGTGCTTTTTGAGCTCACACGTTTTATCAACAATGAGAAACTGGCGCCCTCAAAAAGGGAGCAGGCCGCCTTGATGCTTGTCCACCTCGGGCGGGTGCTCGGCTTTTTCCAGGACCTCAGCGCCCGGCTGGAGGACGAGGTGCCAGACCTCTCCAAACAGCTCATCGAACTCATCATCCAATACCGCCAGGAAGCCCGCGAGAACAAGAACTGGGCTCTTTCGGACAAGATCCGCAACGACCTTGCGGCCCTGGGGATCCAGATCAAGGATACCCCCGACGGCTGCACCTGGAATATAAAACAACAGGAGAAATAATGACCAGATACAAATCACGGATCATCCTGATCCTCATGGTGGTGCTGATAATACTCCTCGCGGCGTATGTTTTTTTGCGTTTCACCAAACCCAATCCGCTCAACAACCCCGAAAGCGTGGTCTATGACGAAACGGGACACCGGTTTTTGATATCCAATGCCGGGAATGGAAGGATCATCAGTCTGGATTCCGGCGGCAAATACGAGGTATTGCTCAAGGACGGGCTGACCAATCCCCGGGGCATGAAGCTGAAGTATCCGAACCTCTGGGTCACGGACAACACGCAGGTCAAGGTGATCGACCTCGAACAGGGCAGGATCACCGAAAGCATCCCCATCCCGGGCTCCATCATGCTCAATGACATTGAGTTTGACCACCTGGGCAAGCTCTACGTGACGGATACCAAAGCAGATATGCTCTTCATCATCGATCCCGCCACAAAAGAGATCGAAGAGGTGAGATCCCCGCTCTTGAGCGCGCCCAACGGGATCATCTATGACTATCCCCGCAAGCAGATGCTGATCGTTTGCCTTAAGGAGGGCTCCCCCATCCTTTCCTATGGGATCGGGGACAGGCAGGTCACGACGTTCATGACAACGTTGTACGACAATCTTGACGGCATCGCGATAGACGACCTCGGAAGGATCTATTTCTCCTCCTCGAGCGAGAAGGCCATCTTCCAGATCCCGCAGGAACAGAACCGGACCCTCATCTGGCGGGAGGGGATCGAGTCCCCGGCGGATATCTATTACCATCAGCCGACAGGCGAGATCATCGTCCCCAACTTCAGGAAAAACGAGATCCTGCGCTTCAAGGTCGAATGAGCCAATCGTCCCATGGAGAAAAAACCCCACCGGGTTGAGATCCAGGACCACACCGTAACCAAATACTTTGGCAATGCCGCGGCCTTCACCCGCGAATTGCGGGTCTACAAACTCGGCCTTCCGATGACACCCCGCCTTTTGGCCTGCACCGGGCCGGAAAGGATCACCCTGGAAAAAATAACTGGAACAGCCTACCTGGATGGCCTCCTGAATGAAAATGGCGCTTCCCGCCTTGCCCAGACCATCGCCAGATTTCATGCCCACACTCGTGAAGACGGAAAGTGCCTCTGCCACTGGGACAACCAGCCCCGCAACATTCTGGACTGCAACGGTGCTTACTACCTTATCGATTTTGCCGAATCGCGGATCTCCTTCCCCGAGGATGACATAACCCACCTGATGCTCTTCTGGGCAAGTGAATTCACGATGGCGCATATGGAGGAACTTGCCAGGGCATTCATCGCCGCTTATACAAAAACGATCCCCCTTGATCCCGAACGCTGGCGGATATCACTCTCCAGGAGCATCGAACGCTTCGACAGGCGCAGGTCTCTGCACCTTCATCCCAGCCACCATTTGGACACCAGGCTGTTGCAGGGGAATCGTGAACTGATCGGCTTTTTACTCGATAATTGACACTACACAAGGTTCAGCTCACTTGATAAATATTCCTTGGAGCGGGATGGAAATAAACCTTGACAATCAAGGGTTTTTTTGAAAATGACATCTATCTGCAATTAAGGATGACAATGATCAAATGAATATAATTGATGTTCTGAACCTCCTTGGCGGCCTTGCACTCTTCCTTTTCGGCATGAACAAGATGAGTGACAATCTGCAGGCGGTGGCCGGCAATGAATTGCGCAGAATACTCAAGAAAACGACCAACACCCCCTTCAAGGGCGTTTTGATGGGAATTGGCATCACCGCCATCATCCAGAGCAGTTCAGCCACATCGGTGATGATCATCGGCCTCGTGAACGCCGGCATAATGAGCCTGCAGCAAGCAGTGGGCGTTGTCATGGGTGCCAATATCGGAACCACGATCACCGCCCAGTTGATCGCCTTCAATATCGGGGATATCGCCTACGCCTTCGTGATCATCGGCGTCATCGGCATACTCGTCAAGCGCAGCCGGAAAATGGAGCACTGGAGCCTGATCATCCTCGGCTTCGGACTGCTTTTCATTGGTCTGGGCGTGATGTCCGACGCCGTTTCCGGCCTGAAAAATTCTTCCCTTGCCATGGATATCATGGCCAACGCGGCCAATTATCCCATCCTGGCCATACTCGCTGGCGCGGTTTTCACCATGCTCATCCAGAGTTCCTCCGCCTCGGTGGGTATCGTCATCGTCCTGGCAAACACGGGCCTGATCCCCTTTGACGGGGCGATCTATCTGGTTTTGGGGGATAACATCGGGACAACGATCACCGCCTGGCTGGCCAGCCTCGGGGGGAACAATTCAGCCCGCCGCGTCGCCATGGTGCATACGATCTTCAATCTTTTCGGAACGATCCTCTTCGCCCTCTTGACATATTACGGCTTTTACAAGATCTTCATCAATTACATCACGCCTGGCGATGTTTTCGCGGGTGAGAACGTGGCCAGGCACGTCGCCAACGCGCATACGTTCTTCAATGTTCTGAATACGATCGTCATGCTGCCTCTGGCTGGTTTTCTGGCTTTCCTGGCCAGGTCCATCATCCCCAAGGACCCTGAGGACATGATCTCCCTGGGCGAGCCGAAACATTTGAACTACCACCTGATCAACGATTCATACCTGGCCATTGACCAATCCTTCAAGGAAATGCGGGAAATGCTCCGCCTGGTGCGCCTGGGGCTCAATGTTTCCTACGAGGCGTTCAGGGAGAAGAATTTCAAAAAGCAGGAACGGGTTACCCGCATCGAAGCGGCCATAGACCATTTGCAACAGGAGATAACGCGCTACCTCGTGTCCGTCAATGAACGCACCAACGCCGATTCCATCATTAAAAAGATCCCCGCGCTCCTGCATACCGTCAACGACATAGAAAAGATCGGTGATTTCACGGTGGACGTGAACCACATACTCAACTATCAGATACCCCTGCAAAGAAATGGCCTTTGCCCGGAATTTCTATCCATGATCGATGATTTTCACATGAAGGTCAAGGAAATGCTGGGGCTGAGCATCGAATACCTGGAGGAATTCAAACCCAAATACATCTATAAGATCATAGAGCTGGAAGGCAGGATCAATGAAATGCACCACACCATGCGGGAAAAGATCATGCTGCAGATCCAGAAAGCCGAATGCGATCCCGTCGGGGGCCTGAACACGATAGACTACATCGATGCCATGGAAATGATGGCGGACAAAATGAAAAACATCGTCAAAGCGGGAACCCACGACTTTACATATAAATACAGCACCCTGTCCCCGGATGAGGATAAGGATCACCCGGCTGAATTTGACGATAATTGAGATCCCCGCGGTCCTGCAGTTTGCCCCCTCTTTCCAAAAACAGGTCAAACCAAACCGGGCGTTATCAACACCAGCTGGATTAAGGGATAGTTGAAAGGGTCTGCTGACGAGGGTTAATACGTGAAACCGGGGAGGCTTATTCCGGCTTCATTTGCGGGAAGAGGATCACTTCCTTGATGGAGTCATTTTCGGTGAGCAGCATTACCAGGCGATCTATCCCGATACCCAGCCCACCCATTGGCGGCATGCCATATTCCACGGCTTCCAGGAAATCCTCGTCCACCACGTTCGCCTCCTCATCGCCCAGGTCCCGCAATCTGGCCTGTTCTTCCAGGCGCGCCCTTTGATCCAGGGGATCGTTCAGCTCGCTGAAAGCGTTGGCGAATTCCTGGCCGCCGATGAACAGCTCAAATCTCTCGGAGAGGAGTGGGTTATCCGCATTTGCCTTGGCGAAGGGGGAGATATCCTTGGGGAAATTTGTCACGAAGGTCGGCTGGATGAGCTTTTCCTCGGCGTATTCCTCGAATATCAGGGAGATAAGCTTGCCGGCTCCCGCTCCGGGCGGGATCTCGATCTTGCGCTCTTTGCAAAACGCCTTCGCCCTGCCCTTGTCCATGTCCGAAAGGTCGATGCCCGCGTGTTCTTTGACGAGGTCGATCATGGAAGCGCGGATGAAAGGCCGGGAAAGATCCACCCTGTGCCCCCGGAAAGTGTATTCGCTTTTGTTCAGCACATCCGTGGCCAGCTGCCGGATCATGTCCTCCGTGATCCCCATTATCCCTTCGAGGTCTGAATATGCCTCATAAAGCTCGAGCATGGTGAACTCGGGATTGTGGATCCTGTCCATGCCTTCATTGCGGAAATCCTTGCCGATCTCATAGACCCGCTCAAAACCCCCAACGATCAGGCGTTTCAGATAAAGTTCCACGGCGATGCGCAGATACAGGTCCGTAGCCAGCTTGTTGTGGTGCGTAACGAAGGGACGGGCGTTCGCGCCGCCATACAAGGGCTGAAGGATCGGGGTCTCGACCTCAATGTAATCCCGCTCATCCAGGAATTTGCGTATGGCGGAGATGATCCTCGCCCGCTGGATGAATACCTCGCGCTGTTCCGGGTTTAGCAGGAGGTCCAGATAACGCTTGCGGTACCTTAGTTCAATATCCGCAAACTCATCATAACGCACTTTCCTGCCATCCACGACCTTCTCCTTCACGGCGGGCAGGGGACGGAGGTTCTTGGTCAGAAGCCCGATCTGGCTGGCTTTGATCGAATATTCGCCGGCCTGGGTGTGGAACATGCTGCCCTTGATCTGGATGAAATCCCCCGCGTCGCAAAGCTTGAAGAGCTCGTAGTTTTCCTCGCCCACCTGGTCCCGCGCCACATAGATCTGCACACGCCCCGTCACGTCTTCGATATCTCCGAATCCGATCTTTCCCTGGCGCCGCATCGCAACAAGCCTTCCGGCCAGGCAAACTTCCCTGCCGGACGCTATCCATTCGTCCCTGTCCGCCAGAACCTGGCTGATGGTATGGGTGCGGGAGGATCTGACGGGATAGGGGTTTATCCCTGCCGCAACGAGTTTTGCCAGTTTCTGCTTGCGCAGCTGGATGAACTGGTTCTCCTTGGGTTGCATCAAAAGATCAGAGGTCTTTGAAGGGATTGTCGTCCGAGGGATTCACCTTTTGGTTTGCGTATTTGCGCCATTCGTTATCCGAATGCGATCTTCCCCGGCGGGGCGGACGGCTGAAACTATCCCGGCTTTCCCTGTGGTCGTTGGAACGCTGCTGGTTGACCATTTCTCCCGGAGTCCTGTCCGTGTAGTCCAGGGTGATCCGGTTTTGATCTTTGTCGATCGCGGTCACCATCAATGTCACTTCGTCACCGGGTTTGAAAACGTCCTGTTCCCTCATGCGGGAGCGGGGTAGCAGGCCCGTTATGCCTTCCGCGATGGAAACGAACACTCCGAAATTGTTGGAGCTTTCCACTATGCCGGTAAAGGGTTTCTCGACCTGGACGATTTCATCTATGTTATCCCAGGGATCGGGCTGGAGGGCCCGCAGGGACAGGGAAATCTTTTGTGTCGCGGAGTCTATGCGCAGGATCTGCACTTCCACATAATCCCCTTCCTTGAGCACTTCTTTGGGATGGGAAATGTTTCTGCTGTGGCTGAGCTCGGACATGGGGATCAGGCCTTCGACCCCGGGCTTGATCTCGGCAAAAGCGCCAAAACTGTGCAGGCGCAACACCCGGCAATTTACGGTGTCGCCTTCCTTGATCTCCTCCAGCAACTGGTTGAAGGGATTTTCCTGCAAGGCCTTCAGGGAAAGGGAGATCTTCTCCCCGTTGATGTCCAGGATCTTGACGTCAATTTCCTGGCCGGTCTGCAGGATGTCCTGAGGTTTCACAACATGTTGCCAGGATATTTCCGAGACATGCATCAATCCTTCGATCCCGCCAATGTCCACGAAAGCGCCAAAGCTCGTCATGCGCATCACTTTGCCTTTGACCACATCACCAATGTTAAGATGGGCCAGGGCAGCTTCTTTCTTTTCCTGCTCCTGGGCTTCCTCGATCTTACGGTGGGAAACAACAACGCGGCGGCAGTTTTCCGAGCATTCGATAACCAGGAAATCCATGCTCTTGCCTATGTATTCTTCACTCTTTGGACCACCACGCATAGAGATCTGCGATATCGGACAAAAAGCCCGCGCTCCCAGGACGTCCACGTTAAAACCACCTTTGGTCACACCGTAGATCTTTCCCTCCACCGGGATCTTGCGCTCAAAGGCGTCAAGCAGCGATTCCTTGTCCACATATTGCTTGGTGAGGCTCTTGCCGATCACGAAGCCCTGGTCGTTACTATCCACGATATACCCTTTCAGGATATCGCCTTCGGATAGTTCCAGTTCTCCGTTGTCGTTGGCAAATTCGCCGGCCTCGGCATACGCGTCGAACTTCCCGCCCAGATTCACGAAAATGTATTTATCGCTGATGCTGGTGATCGGGGCTTCGACGACGTCTCCCTTTTTGAATTCCGCGCTGTTTTCGAAGGATTCCTCGAGCAGGCGAAGATATTCTTCCTTCATCTCTTTGATCGCGGCTTTGTTGTTTGTTTCACGCACTTTCTCTGGCATAAGTTACTCCTAAGGACATTTCAGAAAAACCACGTTTCCCGACACGCCTTTTTTGTAAAGGATTTTATTTATTTTGTTTTACGTTGTCTGTTTGGCCATTGGAATTGCGATCTTGCATAATATCCTTCCTGAGGCGTACAAAAAAATGGACTTGACGGAATTCTCAATGCCCCACATTATGATTTAAAAAGGAAAATCTGGAGTATCATTGAGCAACCTCCATCATGTCATCTATCAGAGCTATCTTCAGTTGATGCACGATTTTTGCCAGTATCCGCGCTTGACGGAGCTTTTGCGGGCCGAGGGCCTCAGCCCCCGCGCGCATGTCCTGGGGATCGGCAAGGCGGCCTGGAAGATGGCCTCGCTCTGCGCCGGGATCCTCCGCCAAAGGGGGATCGGGCATGATGGATATGTGCTCACCAAATATGGCCATTCGCATGGCGAACTGCCCTCTCTAAGTATCCTCGAGGCCGGCCACCCCATCCCGGATCCATCAGCCATAAACGCGAGCAGGGTTGTGGTTGACTGGCTCAAGGGCCTCCCCAAAGAGGAAGACCTGATCGTCCTGCTTTCGGGAGGGAGTTCGGCGCTTTTTGAGATGCTGCCGGGATCTGTTTCGCTGCAGGAATTTACGGATATCACGTCCCAACTCCTGAAAAGCGGAAAGGATATCGCCCGGATCAACCGCCGCCGCCAGGAGATCTCCCTCCTCAAGGGCGGCAAGGCTTTGGCTCTCACCCCTTCCCGGCGGGTTTATGTTTATGCCGTTTCGGACGTCGGGGGAAACGACCCCCGCGTGATCGGTTCCGGGCCTTTCACTCCGCCTGAAGGGGGCGCGAGGGAAAATGACAGTTGGCATTATGAGATGAGCGGCAAGGACATCAGATACCGCGTCGTGGCAGACAACCATATGTTTTGCAGGCAATTCACCGAAAGCCTCGCCAAACAGGGACTGGACGCCAGCTTTGACGGGCAGTTCCAGGCCTGTCCGGTGGCCCGGTTCTCCGGTCATTTGAAAGAGCTCCTGCGCCGCGCCCATCATCCCCGGTTCCGCCTCAAACCCCCGTTCATCCGGATTTTCGGGGGTGAGCTGACCCTTGAGGTCAAAGGCGGCGGAAAAGGTGGCCGCTGCAGCCATCTGGCCCTCTCCATGGCCAACCCCCTCAGCAAGTTTGAAAACGCCGCCCTCTTTTGCTTCGCGACGGACGGCAGCGACAACATCGCCGGCAGCGGCGGCGCCTGCGTGGATTTCCATACCCGCAGCGAACTGCGCCAGGCCGGCATAGACGTCACGCGATCCAAGCGTGACCACGACAGCTACACCGCGCTCAAGGCGATCCACAAGATCATCCCCTCCCCCGTTCTGACCACGAACGTCAACGACGTCTTCGTCCTCAGCGTCGGATACGACCTGGAAAATCCCGTTAACTGCAATTCCCTGGACGAGCCGGACCTCTTCGCCGGTATGCTCTAAAGGGATGTTGGCTCCGGATATGCGCAAGACCCTTGTTTTGATCCTGGTTACCCTGGCCCTGGGCATCCTTTGGGCGCAGGAAGAACCCCCGGAAGCCCGCGGGACGGGCCTGGATCCGGACACCCTTTTCATCCGGTCCGCAAACCAGGATTCCCTCTTCTACGCCGCCGACAGCATCGCCTACAACCATTCCCTGGAGCAGATCCGCCTCTTCGGCAATACCAGTGTCAGATATCATGAATTCACGATCAGCAGCGATTCCCTGTTGGTCGATCTCAAGAACAAAAAGGCCTACAGCTACGGCAATACGGTCATGGAGGACGGGCAGCAGATCCTGCTCGGAACCGACGTCGCCTATGACATGGACACCCAGACCGGGACGATGTCCGCGGGCGTGAGCACAATGGAAAAGGCCTTTTACACCGGCGAGGATATCCGCAAGATCAGCGCCGACGTCTATGACGTGGATAACGGCAGTTTCACCACCTGCGAATACGCCGAGCCGGATTTCTGGTTCACAGCCCGGCAGCTGCGCATCTACCGCGGGGACATGGTGGTGGGAAGACCCGTCATCGCCTACGTGAACCACCTTCCCGTGTTCTATTTTCCCTTCATCACGATCCCCCTCAGGCGCGGGCGGCATCCCGGATTCCTGATCCCCGAACCCGGATACAACAACGTGGACGGCAAATTCCTGAAAGATATTTCCTGGTATTTCCCTTACAAGGATTATGCCGATCTCATCACCAGTTTCGACCTCCATGAGAAAACCGGCTGGCGGGCCCGGCTATCCGTGGATTACGTCGTCCGCTACCTGCTCAACGGCGCTTTTGAGGCTGCCTACCAGAAGAAGATCAGCTACCCCCAGACGTATTACGACTGGTATCTGCGCGCCAACCACCACCACGAGGTGGGGAACAACTCCACGTTCGACATGAACATAGATTTCGTGAGCAACAAACGCATGTGGGAATCCAGCACCGATATCGACGAAAGCCTGGCCCAGCGAGTGACCTCGTCCATTTCCTTCCGCAAGCCCCTCCTCAGCTCATATCTGAAT
>CAYRVG010000007.1:0-8942 GCA_964427765.1 uncultured Candidatus Cloacimonadota bacterium | reverse complement strand
AGTTCCCTTGATTCCCTGCGTATTTCTTCGTTGTTCATTGATCCTCCTCAGGAGTATTATCTATTTAACAGGTCTTATTTCCCCGGATTTGCATCGGTTCCGTACGCCGCATCAGGGCATATCTTAACCGCCTTGTTGAATGTAAACATACTTCACCGTAAATCCATCCTGTCAAGAATAAATTGCCTGGTCCCCCGTAAAACTACATCGATTCTGACCTGGATCACTCACAAAGAGCATAGCAAAACCAGATAGTTGTATTTATCCCCCGTTATCCCGCAAAGCCGGTCTATTCCGTGCCAGAGCGGAAAAGGCAGATGACGTGTCAGCCGGTCCAGGCGCAGATGTGACTGCAGTTTATGGGCAAACAGTTCCGTCCTGGCTATCTTCATCCCATTCTTGATCACCAAAGCGGCCAAAGATTCCCGGCCAAAGCTGTGCAGATGGGCATTGTGGGGGGTTTTTTTATTGCAATGGATGCAGAGGGAATAGCGGATCTGTTCATTATAGGGAACCGTGAGCAGCAGCCTGCCGCTGGGTTTGAGCAGGTTTTTCCAGGCAGCCAGGGCCTGGCCGGGATCGACCAGATGTTCCAATACCTCCAGCGCAACGATCAGGTCGTATTTATCCTCTGTGGCTGGGGGTTCCAGCGCGTCCGCCAGCCAGGTTTGAATTCGCCCATCGCTTTGTTTGATCCGGGCCAGGTTTGCTTCACTGAGGTCCATGGCGATTACTTCCGCGCCCAGGGAAGCGGCTTGCAAGCTGAACCAGCCATTACCGCTGCCAACGTCCAAAACCATCTCCCCTGGCTGTATCCTGGCCAGGCGCAGGGTCATCCTGTCGCGGATGTGCTCCGTGGGAGTGAAATGGTAATCAGCCCAATAATCAAATGTTTCCGCGTCAACGCGGTAGTGCTCTTTATAATTCATCAAACCTCGCAAGCCCGCTTTACGGGATTTCAGGACCCCGTGATTTCAGGCCGGGCCTGAATACAGTATAAGCGGAAAGTTTCGCCAGTAGTAAGGTTTTTTCTTTGGCGCTATTTGAGCTTGAGGCACTTCCCGGTCTGGAAAACCTTGCCAGAGTTGGCTTTAACGAGGTAGATCCCCGCTCCGGCCTCATTTCCGGCAGTGTCCAATCCGTCCCATTCCCAGGTAAAGTCCTGGGAAATCTCGTCGTAATCATAGTGCAGATAGGCATGGCGCATACCCTCGTACCAATAATCCAGATCCCACCAGGACATGGTCCGCATATTGCAAAGATCTTCAGCAAGGTTAGGTATTTAAGATGGGATCAGAAATCAAGCATGGGTAAAAAACATCCTAATAATCTAAGACTTGGAATGATCTGGCTTCAAGCTCTTGAGAACCTCGCCCACGGTGTGTAGCGAGCCTCCGCAGATGAGGATATCCTCCGGGCTCAATTCACTTTTGGCCAGCAGAAAGGCCTCTTTAACCGATGCCGCGGTTACATACGGCACTCCGCATTTGGCCACCACATCCACCTGTTGGGTAACGCTCGCCGCCCGTTCAGACTGGTTTTGGGCTATATATACCTTTTCAGCTTTGGCGCAGAGGAGGCGGAGCATTTCCCGGTAGTTCTTGTCTGCCAGGATGGAGATGAGAAAGCGGAAGCGGCGGCCGGGATATATCCTCCCCAGGGTGCCCACCAGGGCCTTGATACCCGGCACGTTGTGCGCCCCGTCGGCTATGATGAGCGGTTTTTCGCCCAGGACCTGCATCCTGCCCATCCAGTTTATCCGAGTCAGAGCCTGCCGTATCTTTTGCGGGGATATCTTCAGATCCTGTTTTTCCGCGAAAAGGATAAAAGACGCAAGCGCCACGGCCAGGTTCGCCGCCTGGTGTTCGCCGATCAGGTTGGTCTTCAGATCTTTATAGACGTGCCTGCCGAAGGAAAAATCAAATTCCAGCCCCGTGATGCGTCTGGCCCTGATGCGCACCGAAAATTCCCTTCCGATCACGTATGCCGGAGCCCCCACGGATGCGGCCTTTCCCAGGATCACCCTCCGCGGCCTGGCGTCTATTTTGCCGAGGATGACCGGCACATCTTTCTTGATTATGCCGGCTTTTTCAGCAGCGATGAGATTCACCCTGTTGCCGAGGGTTTTCACGTGGTCCAGCCCGATCGTGGTGATGGCGCAGACATCCGGGGTGAAGAGATTGGTGGCATCCAGCCTGCCCCCGAGGCCCACCTCCATGATCGCGGCCCCGACCTTTTCCTCTTGGAAAAGATGAAAGGCGATCGCCGTGGTGATCTCAAAGAAGGAGGCGTCGCATTCTTCAAATTCGCTCTCAAAACGGTGATAAATGCCCAGGATGCGCTCAAAAGGAACCTCGCTGCCATCCAGCCGGAAGCGTTCCGTGTAATCAACAAGATGCGGCGAGGTATTCAGGCCAGTGTGCAGCCCGTGTGCCAGGCAGAGTGATTCCAGGATGGCACAAACGCTCCCCTTGCCATTCGTCCCGGCGATGTGGAAGCCGTTCAGTGTATTCTGCGGATCCCCCATTGCTTCGAGAAGGTTCTTCATCCGCCCCAGCTCAAGCTTCACGTTTCCGGAGTATTTTTGGTAGATGTGGTCCAGAAATTCCCGATACTGCATTCAGAGCCTCTTATCCATGGCACCTTCCATGTATTCCGGGTAGAAAAAAACCCTGTGGGAGCGGCACTCATTCATTCCAGTTTTGCTTCTGCCCGGTATCGTTCCCGCAGGGTCCTAAATAGTTACTCACTCATCAGAAGTAATATTCCGCTTCCTCATCGTCCTGAGGGTTTTCGCCGGTCACTTCCTGGCGCACTTTCTGATAGGCGGGATCCTCGAGGAATTCCTGGAATTCGGTAAATGGTGTGTTCTTCCAGTAATCCAGGTATTTGTGCATGTATTCCGCCTTGAGTTTGGTGTTGGATTTGGTGTGATCGTCGATCTTGGCCATATCGTTTATCATGATGTTCTGCAGCTTGGAAGTGCTCATATTGTCATAAAAGTTCTTGTCCAGCAGGTGTCTTCCAAATCGGTCCAGATTCGGGCAGAGGACGATTATCCCCGCGTAGTGCTTGGTTTCTTCGTTAATGACCTCGGTGGCATATTTGCCGAAGACGATGTAATCATCCTTTTCGCCCTGGGATTCGGGACAGTATTTCTCTTCAGCGAGGTAATAGGAATCCCTTTCCTTCATCATGGTGGAGCGCAGGACATCCAGGTCCCCCTCATAGTCCTGTTGGGTGTCCAACACGTAGTCGTTGGCGGCGACCCAGATGTTTTTCATATTGGTCGTGCAGTCATCTATGTTCTTTTCCGGATCGAGGTTATATCTGCCGGAAAGCGCCAGCAGGAAGATCACGACGATCGCCAGAATGACGCTGATAACCCAGAAAAGCGTGCTTCCCTTTTGTTTTTTCAACATGAGTAACTCCTGAAAGCTTAATAATTCCTAATTATTTTTCTCTCTTGTTTCCCGTCAAGCCTTTTTTGATTCGGGCAGGATATTATTTATGTAGTTATAAGTTTCCGGAATATCGAAAAAACGCTCGCTGTAATCGGCCTGGGGATCTATGCTGATCCCCGCCATGCGCTTTTGCACGTTGTTCTCCCCCCAATTATAAGCGGCGAGGACCAGGCTCCAGTTGCCATCAAACCGCTCCTGGAGGTAGCGCAGGTAGCGGGCGGAGATCCTCAGGTTGTAAAAAGGCAAAAAGAGCATTCCGCGCCGGTGTTTCACATGGATGTATTCCGCCGTGGATTCCTTAACCTGGCCGAGCCCGATGGCGGAGGAGGAGGAGACGGCAAGGCTGCGGAAACGGCTTTCCGTATGCACCAGACGATAGAATATTCCCGGATCGATGCCATGGATGACGGCAATGGTGATGGTCATCAGACGCACCGAGATGGGGTTGTAGATCAGGATCAAAAGCACCAGTAGCAGAACCAGGGGGAGGCGTAATATCCTCCTCATCCTGCTTTTGGTTTTGCGCTTGGGCATTTATAGGGGTTCAGGACAGGCTTTTCTTATAATCGTTCAGTTTGAGAACGTGGGAAAGTTCCTCGTTGATGATCCGGCGCAGGGCTTGCAGCGCCTTTTCGTTGGAGATGTTGTCCTTGATCGCATGGAAGTAGAGCAGCGTGTCCTTTTCAAAGCTGATGGCATGTTCCAGAAGGGCGTGGATGTCTTTGGCCTCGGTGGCCTTGTGTATGGCGGCGTTTTCGTCATTGAAGATCCTGCCGTCCACTATGGTTTTCAGATAGGCTGCCACCATCTCCCAATCCTGCGAGAGTTCCAGGTTGACCATATCCATTTCATCGCGCAGTTTGAGGAAGGTCTTTTCGTGATCCAGTTCCTGGTCCCTCAGGTAGGTGAGAATTTCCAGGCTCTGGGCATCCATGTCCTTGCGTTTGGTTGCCTCATGGTAAAAAGCGTAGCCGCTGCGTTCGATCTGAACGGCCATCTCGATGATCTCATTAACAGAATAAACTGCCATCATTCCTCCCTTGTTTATGTTTTCGGATTTCTTAAATATAATTTCTGAAAGCCTGATATTGTCAAGCGGAAAGTGAGCCCCCGCCGGAACCGATGATCTCAGGGCAGGGGAACGTTCACCTGCGAGGGTCCCAGTATACGCCCCAGGTAATCCGTGCTGTCCCGGATGGCTTCAAGCTCTTCCTCTTCACCGGGCTCTTCTGTGTAACTTTGCCGGGCCAGCGTTTCGGAGATCTGCCTCTGCCTGATCCTCATCGAATCAGGTTCCGCAGGGCTTATTTCCCGCCTTTCGACCACGGTCGTATCAGCTGAACTGGCCTTGAAAAAATCCGGCATCTCCAGCCAGCCCCGGGTGTAAGCGCTCCAGAGGATGACCCCCAAAATGACCACGATGATGATTATTCCGATCAGCCAGAGGAAATTTGTCGAAAGCAGTATCTTCTTTTCCTTGACCGGCCTTTTGGGTTTGAATTCCCGCTTGGCATGCTCCGGCATCATCACACTGAGTTCGTTCAGAACCGCCTCCCGGTCAGCTTCCAGATAACTGGCATATTTATTGATCAACGCCTTGACCATGCCGAAGGGGCCCACTTCAGAAAAGCGGTTCTCCTCGATGAGACGAAGCTGCTCCTCGCGCAGGCGAAGGTCTTCGAACACCTGCTGATGGGAGATTCCCTTCTCCTCGCGAAGTTTCTTCAGGTATTCGCCGAGGTTTTCCATAGATAAACTCCGCTGAAAACGTGCTTCACGCTTCCCGCCAGGATATATTCGCCATTGTCTTTGCGGCTGATTTGGACCTCCCCGCCCGGCATTACCACCTTTACGCGAGCATCCAGCATCCCCTTCTCAATGCCGGCAAAGACGCTTGCCACAGCGCCTGTGCCGCAGGCCAGGGTGCCGCCGCAGCCGGTTTCCCAGATCTTCAGTTCCAGCTCACCACGGCTGATAAGGCACACGAACTGGGAATTCACCGGACCGGGAAAAGCCGGATGCTTCTCCAGCAGGGGGCCCAGACGGAATTCCTGCCCGTCGAGTACTTCCCAGAAGGATACAAAATGCAGATTACCCACATCCACCAGGCTGCCCTTTGCCCCTTCAACCTCCAGATCGGATTGGATTAGCGAGGGCCTGCCCAGGTTGACCTCCACGCTCTTTTCCCCTTCAGTTTCAGTTATGCGGGCGGTTCTCATCCCGCTGTCCGTGGCAAGCTTAAGCTGTTTTTTATGTTTCAATCCGCTCACAAGCTCGGCGCAGCAGCGCAGGGCGGAGCCGCACATCGAAGCCCGACTGCCGTCACTGTTGTGGATGAGCATCCGGGCATCGGCTTTGGGATCGGCAAGAAGTATCACCAGGCCGTCCGCTCCCACGCCCTTTCTGCGGTCGCATATATCGCAGGCAAGCTCGGGGAGAGGGAGGCTGGAATCCGTTCTGTAGGTGAACCTGAGGATGACGAAGTCGTTGCCCTGGGCCTGCATCTTGCAGAAGGGTATCAGCATAAAAGGTCTTCCACCATCTGGTTGAACGTGTACAGCCCCTTGCGGATGGAGATCCACTGGGCCGCTTTCAGCGCTCCCACGGCAAAACAGGCGCGTGAACGCACCCGGTGCACAAGCTCGATGCCATCCGTCTCGCTATCGAAAGCAACGGCGTGAGTTCCAGGAACCGAGCCCACTCGCACGCTGGCAAAATGCAGTTCGTCGGGATGGATGCGTCTTTCCAGTTTTTCATAGACCGCGCGTTGCTTCCTGCTGCTTTCGGAAAGGATGGTTTCGGAAAGCTGGATCGCGGTTCCGGAAGGGCTGTCGGCTTTCTGGTTGTGGTGCATTTCCCAGCCGCAGACGTCATAGACCGGGAACTTGTCGCAGATCGCCGTGGCCTGCCGGACGATCCGGTTGAAAAGGTTCATCCCGATGGAAAAATTCGCTCCGTAAAGCAGGCCGATGCCCTGCTTCCCGACCAGCTCCTCCACCTCGGGCAGGGATTGATGCCAGCCCGTTGTACCCACCACAAGGTGTTTCCCGATTTCCGCGACCCTTTTGATGTTCTCCAGCACAGCTTCCGGATGGCTGAAATCAAGGCAGACATCCGCCAGGTTGGACTCGGTGATCTGGCTCTCGCAGCCTTCCTGGCGGGGGTCGATGATGCTTTGCACGTGGCAGCCATGGTCTTGCGCCATACTTTCGATCATTTTGCCCATCTTTCCGTAGCCGATAATGGTGATATCCAGCATTATAACCTCACTATTCAGAATATTTGCGGATCAGGGCGGCAATGAAATCCGTCCCGCGCCTGAGTTCCTCGATCTGAATGTCCTCATTGACGGTGTGCACGTTGTGCATGCCTGTGCCGCAGATGATCATCGGCAGCCCGGCCGCGTTGAAGATATTGGCGTCGCTTCCCCCTCCGCTGACCTCCACCCTGGCTTCGATATTCAGGCTGTTGAGTGCGTCCAGGGCAAACCGCACCACAGGCTCTTCATCTTCTATATGAAAGGACTGGTATTCCCCGCGCATCTTCCATTCATGGGAGGAACTGCCGAAATCATGGCTGTGGCGGCGGACCGTGCTTTCCACGGCGTGGCGCATGTCCTGGGTGACCTGTTCCAGCTTGACCATGCTGTGGCTTCGTGCTTCGCCTTTGATGCGCACCAGCGGGGGGACGACGTTGGTGGCGGTTCCGCCCTCGATAATGCCGATATTGCAGGTGGTCTCATGGTCTATCCTGCCCATGGGCATGGCGGCGATCGCCTCCGCTGCAACCACGATCGCGTTGATCCCTTTTTCCGGTTCCACGCCCGCGTGGGCTTCCCTCCCGCGGATCGTGATCTCGATGCTGTTCTGCGCCGGGGCTCCCACGGCAAGGTCTCCCACCCTGTGCGTATCCAACGCGTAGCCGAAGGCCGATTTCAATTTGGAGGCATCAAAATTCTTCGCCCCCAGGAGGCCGATCTCCTCGGAGATGGTGATCAGGATCTCTATGGGCGCATGCTCCTCCCCGCTTTCCAGAACAACTTTAAGGCCCTGGATCATCTCGGCTATGCCGGATTTGTCGTCCCCGCCCAGAACCGTTTTGCCGTCCGTATGGATGCGTCCGTCCGTGATCTTTGGCTGTATGCCTTTGCCCGGTTTCACCGTATCAGCATGCGCGCAGAAGAGGATGGGTTTCTTATCCACACTGCCGGGGATCAGGGCGTAAAGATTGCCCGCGTTGCCGCCGGTCTTGAGGTGGGCGCTGTCCTCCTCCACCTTTGCCCCAAGCTCCTCCAGGTCTGCCTTCAAGCGGTCCATAATGGCGCGCTCATCCTTTGATTCACTGTCTATGGCCACCAGTTCAAGGAAATACTGGGTTACGTCATTGGTCATTCATCTCTCCAATTGGGTTTTTTTCTAAAATACATACAATTTTTTCTTTTGGTTTTTGTCAAAGCAATTTATCCCTGCCCGTCATAACGCTGTGGGAAGGGTAACACGGAAAAAATAATACTTTAGGGATGAACAGGATTTATGGAGATTGAGGATACATGAATGTCATGCAGATTCAGCCAATCGTAAAGGGGTGGAGTGGTTTAGCGCAATTCCATATTAGTCCGGAGGAGCGGCAAACGTCTCCGTTTGTCAGGCTTCGAATTAACCTCCGAAAAAATCCCTGCCGTCTTCGACCTGCATGATCGCCTATCTTCCCTACGCGCGGAGATTGTCTCTCGCGAGGGGCTCATATCAACTCTATCTTTGTTATGGAGGTGGCTCCGCATTCTGCAAGTATTTTGCAACCTTGCTTAAGTTGTATAAATTTCTATACAAGACATCCACACCACAAGAATATAAACTGTATTAAAACAGTTTTTTATAGATATATAAAATTAATTTCATTCATATTATATTTTACTTGACAAAAAATCGTGAGTTCCAAGTATTTGGTTGTCATCCGGAGAGAGGATTGATCTGTCGCGGTTGACCTTTATGGTTGGTTCCGCGCAGAGTCCTCCTCGCAAGGCCGAGATGGCGAAGGAGAAAAAATGAAGCGTTTTGTTTTTCTCGTTATTCTCATGGCATTGAGCGCAGCTTTGCTCGCCAGTGAAAAGTGCCCGTGCACGGCGGTTTGCACGGCGCCCGGCGACCAGATCCTGCAGCACGTTGTTCCCGATGGAGCGGGAGGGGCGGTCGTTGCCTGGCAGGATCCACGAAACGGCACGGATCATGACATTTATGCCCAGCGTATCGATGCCTATGGAAACATGTTGTGGACTCCCAATGGAATTTGCGTGTGCGGCGCGCCTTTGGGGATACCCGGATACCAGGGTCATCTTAGCATCACCCGTTCCGGGCCTGATTTCATCATCGCCTGGGAGGATGAAAGGTTGATGCCCGGTTTCACGGACATTTTCGCCCAAAAGATCGACATCAATGGAGTTGCCATGTGGCCTTTGGGAGGAGTGCCCGTATGCGTGGA
>CAYRVG010000006.1:0-4051 GCA_964427765.1 uncultured Candidatus Cloacimonadota bacterium | reverse complement strand
AGGGGGAATTCCACGTTCTCGAAGACGTTGTAGACCGGCAGGAGGTTGTAGGTCTGGAAAATGAAGCCGATATACTTGCTGCGCAGGAGGCTGGATTCCTTGGCGGAAAGGCTGGCGACCTTGCGGTCCAGGACCTCGACCCCGCCCTCGGTAGGCGTGTCCAAGGAGCCGATGATATTGAGCATCGTGGTCTTCCCGCTGCCGCTGGGGCCCACGAAGCCCATGAATTCACCCTTGTTTATGGTAAGGTTGATATCCGAAAGCGCCCAGAACAGGCCTTTCCCCGCCGGGAAGGCCTTGCCCATGTTTTCAATGCGGACAATTTCTTTTTCCATGGTTCCTCAAATTTCGTAGTTTATGGTCAGGCTCAGCGCCGGCGCGCGGCTCAGGATGGCCGGATAGCCGGCGTCCAGGATCAGCGAAAGGTCCCAGCTCAGGTAGTCGTATGCCCTGCGCCAGGAAACCGACGCGATCCCGCGCTGCTCTTTGTATTCATAACTCGCCAGGAAGTGCAAACCGTCGAGCACGCCCAGCGGATAGTTCATCAGAAACGCTCCGTAAAACCTCGTTTCATCATATTGTACAGCATTCGGGCCTTGTAACTGCACGTTTTGTTCCATGAGCACATAAAGCCCGTTCCCGATATCGAACGTGTAATCTCCCCCGAGTGTCAAAGACATCCTGTTTTTCGGCAGTTCCTGGTATCCCATGGGGGTGAGCGCCAGGATGGCCTCATCCTGCGCGGTGTAAGCCACCTCGAGCCAGCCACCCATGAAGCCGTCCACCCTCTGGTCGAGCCCTAGGCGGTGTTCCGCCACGCCCTCGCCGGAGTAGAAGTCCTCCACTTCCCTATGGTGATAGCTCAGGCCGGTTTCTCCCAAGGGATTGATCCATCCCATCCGGCCGCCGAATTCCCAGGTACCGTCCCGCGAGGCGAGGAGTTCCGCGCCTTTTGCTTCATCCTTGGCGGGCATCGCCCAGAGCCGCAGGTCCGGATTGGGGAAAAAATGGGTCAGGGTGATGGCTTTCACGCCTTCGCTCTCCCGCAGCATGGAGCCGGGAACGAGGGTGTCAAACCATTGCAGTGGGCGGTGGATCTGCGCCACGCCCATGCGGATGTGCTGCAAGCCGGCCTTGAGTTCGGTGGAGCGGTAGGAAATGCCCCCCCAAGCGCGGTAGGGCTCAAAATCCAGTTCCTGGGATGAACCCTCGCCGTCAAAGACCATCCGAAGGGAGTTATCCATGCTCAGTTCGGCGGAAAGCCTCAGCCGCGGCAGGGGAAAATATTCTGCGAAGAGCTCCGGCTTCCAGGAAAGCGCCGCTTCCGCGTCCGGCAGTTCAGGGGCAAAAAATACCTGGCTCTGCGAGGTGAAGCTGTTCGTGACCGAGATCCCGGATTCCTGCGCCGCCAGGATAAAAATGAGGATCAGGATCCAGAGCAGAAGGAGCAGCTTTTTCACACGCCCAGCTCTGCTTCGCGCCTGTTTTTGACGAACCTCCCGATGAGGGATTGGTAGCGTTTGAGAAGCTGTTCCATGAATTTCGGTTCGCCCTTTCTGTCCAGTGTCTCGCGCGCGGTTTGATAGCCAAATTCGTAAAAATCATCTGCGTCAAAGAGGTCGAACATCCCCTTTTCCGGGTTGTGGGCGTCGATGAAAAGGTCCGGCGGCCTCTGCAGCATGGATTGGATTGCCACGAAGCCCTGGTTTTGCATGATCGAGCGGATGACGACCTGGTGGGTCTTGATCTTGTGTTTGGGGGAATAGGTGTTGAGCTTGAAGCTCTCGGCCTTGGTGGAGACGGCGGGCAGGACGTTCACCGCGATCGTGACCTCCCCGGGAACGCTATCCCCGAAGGCCACGGGCAGCGGATGCTCGATCCCCCCGTCCACGAACTGGTATTTTCCCTGAACGTACGGCGCGAAGAGCAGCGGCAGGGATGATGAGGCGCGCATCGCGCTGGCCAGCGAGCCCTTGTCCAGAAGTACGGATATCCCCTGTTTGAGGTCGAAAGCCACCGCCACAAAGGGGATCGGCAGGTTCTCTATCCGGGCGCCCTGGGTCCAGACGTTGAAGATGTTCAGCGCGTTTTTGCCGCTGTGGGTGATCTTGAACAGATTAAAGGGAAAGATCTTGGGCAGCATGGGCAGGATGTGGGGGTTGAAGATGATGTCCGATTTGCTTTCCCGCGCGATATCCAGGATCTCCACGGGCGTCTTGCCCATCGCGTAAAGACCCCCGACGATCGCCCCCATGGAGGTTCCCACGATCCCGGAGATCACATATTCCTCCTCGATCGCCTTGATCGCCCCGATATGGGACAGGCCGAAAGCGGCACCGCCGCCGAGGATGAGCTTCGCTTGTCTTTTCATGGTGTCCAAGTATCGGGGCACATCATTATTGTCAATAAATCTCTTGCGGGAAAAGAAAAAGGCGCGGGCCTCCGCTGGGAATGTCCGCGCCTCGCGTCGTTTGATCTATGTGTTATTCTTCTGTTTCTGCGGGGGTGTATACCCTCTTGCCGAGATCGTTGTCCAGCATCAGCACGCCGTGCATGTTGCTGCCGATCATTTCCAGGCGTTTGACGATGAAATCCACCGAGGATTCCTCCTCAACCTGCTCGTCCACGTACCATTGCAGGAAACTGCGGCTGGCGTGATCGTTTTCCTTGATCGCCAGGTCCATAAGCTTGTCGATGTTCTTGGTGATGTATTTTTCGTGGTCCAGGGCCATGGAAAAGGCCTTGAGGGGGTTTCCGAATTCAAATTCGGGCTTGTCGATCGCCATGAGCTGGACCCTGCCGCCCCTTTCGATGAGGTATTTGAAAAACTTCATGGCGTGGAAATGCTCTTCCTGGGCCTGGGCTTCCATCCATTTCGCCATGCCGTCCAGGTTCTCGTCCGCGAACCAGGCGTACATCGCGTTGTAAAGGTATTCGGAAAAAAGCTCCCGGTTTATCTGCTCGTTGATGGCTTTCTCGAGTTTTTTGCTGATCATTGGTATCTCCTTTTGCCGCCGGAAAGGCAGCTTTGTATTTTTTATTCAAGTTGTTTAATATTTCCTAATAATATAGTATATATGGGATCGGCTGGAAGTCAAACGCTTTCTATTATTTCTGGCATACGGGGCAGAAATAGGTGCTCCTCCCGCTCTGGCGGATCTTTTTCACTTCGTGTCCGCGGGGGCATTTGTCCTTTTGGTAGACCTGCAGGTAATTCTGGAACTCCCCGGTTTTTTCGTCCACGCGGCGGAAATCCGAGATGGATGTGCCGTTTTTGGAGATCGCCTCTTTGAGGACCTGTTTGGTCTGCTCCACGAGCTTTTTCATCCGGGGCAGGGAAAGCTGGCCGGCCGGGGTCTCGGGGTGGATCCGGCTGCGGTAGAGGATCTCGCAGGCGTAGATGTTTCCCAGCCCGGCGACCTTGCTTTGGTCCATGAGCAGGCTCTTGATCGGTGTCATGCGCCCGGCCAGAAATTCCTTCAGATACTCCGCGTTGAATTCTTCCGAAAGCGGCTCGATCCCCAGGGACGCCATATAGCGGGGGATGTTTGAGGTCCGGCAGAGCGTGATCTTCCCGAAAGTGCGGATATCCACGAAATGCATTTTCCTCCCGCCGGAGAGGATCAAGCAGGCGCGTTCGTGTTTGGATCCGTCCCGCATCGCCGTGTCGCTCACCAGCTTGCCGGTCATGCGCAGATGGATGATCAGGCTGTTCCCGCGCTCCAGGTGAAGGATCATGTATTTCCCCCGCCGCTCATGGCCGGTTAGCTTCGCCGGGAAAGGCTCTTCAACGATCTCCGGATCGTGGATGACGGTCCCGGTCAGGAAACACTGGATGTCGTGGATCTGCCTGCCTCGCAGCTCTTTCACCACACCGTCCAGAACGGTTTGCACTTCAGGAAGTTCGGGCATTTTGATTTTCCCCTCAATGGTTAGTTTTGATACTTACAATTTAACGCGTGATCCGGCTCCGGCAATCTTTTTCCTCGCCGCGCTTCCTTCCCTTTCCCGTCCCTTTATCTGGAGAGGATTTTAGGCAGGGCAACCGGGA
>CAYRVG010000005.1:0-5124 GCA_964427765.1 uncultured Candidatus Cloacimonadota bacterium | reverse complement strand
ATCCGTCCAATCCGTAACATCCGTTGAATCCGTAGTGAGATCTTTTTATCTCTGTCTCTCTGTTTTATCAAAACTCTTAATCCGTAACCGCGCGGACGCCGTATTTTCCCGCGATGTGGAAAAGGGAATCCAGGGTGATCGAATGCACGCTTTTGAAAGAACGCCAGTGGGAGCCGAGCTTGCGGGGGGAATCCTCGTAATTGGGGTTGTCCAGGAAAAGGTCCCAGAGCTCGCGGCCGCTTTCGCCAAATCCGGCGTAGAGGGCGAGCCCGATCCGCACCCAGTCCTGGTAGTCGATCCTCAGATTCGCGAGCTTTTCGACCACCGCGCGGGCGTCCGAAAACTGGGAGGCCAAATTCCGGTTCGGCGATCGGACAGAGTCCGATTCATTTTTTGAAGGGCTCCGAGAGCCCCGCGGCAAAGCGGAATTTGCCGCCCCGCTATCCGCAGGACCGGAATCCTGCGCCACGTGAGCCAGTTCCAGGACGAAGCGGGCCTCCTTCAGGGTTTTTTCCACCTCCAGGGGGCGGCAGGCGGAGTTGTAAAGCAGATCCGGATCGAAGCTGAAGAAGCAGGCGCGGCACCAGTCCGGCGTGGCGTCCGGCTTGAGGCCGAGGGCGCGCTCCACCCGCAGGGCGAGGTAAGCGTAAAGCAGGCGGAAATCCTCCTCTTTGGTGACGGGCGCGGCGAACTGGGCGATGAGCTTGACCCCGTCCCGCACGCTGCGGAAAGCGTAGCGGACGAAGGGGAGCTTCTCCACGGCCAGGGCTTTGGCGCCCTCGATATCCGGGACGTGGTCCAGATCGACGATCGCGAAATGGGCGAGGCGGACAGAGGCGTTGGCGCGGCGGCCATGGCAGAGCGAGCCGGAGAACCAGGGCAGGGAGGCCTTCATGCCGCGGGCGAGCTCCGGGTTCGGGACGCCCCGGATGGTGTGGATCAGGGCGCGGAGGTCCCGGCCCTCGAAAGAGCCGGCGCGGATGCAGGAGATGACGTAGCTGATGTCCCGGGCGCCGATCGCTTCGGGGCGGGCGACGCTGGGTCCGACGGTGACGGGATACTTGATGGCCGCGTTGTTGCGGGAGTCCTGGAAGTCGTCTTGCGCGGGGTTGAACTTGCGGGCCGACCCAAGGTTACTGTTACTCATAATGTTCCTCCAGTGTGGTGATCTTACGATGCCAATTTTTGCTGAGCCGCATGGCTTGTCAAGGATAAAATCGCCCTTTTCATACCGCTAAAGTTATGCTTATATTTGGGTGTGTTTCAGGGGCTTACGCGGCGGGCTCCAGGCGGGACGGGGCTTGAACCGGCGTCTCCCCGGATACATCCAAATCCCTGCGCCAGAGAAAGCTGTGCCCTGTTTTGAGGTTGGCGCGGAGGAGGAAAAAAATTTCGGGGTCGCTCTTTCCAACCTTGCGCATAAACTTCCAGACCGCGGTGTAAAGGGCGTGATATGCCATCTCGTGCTCCGGGGTGTGGGTCTTGAGCGAGCCGCCGACACGGACGCAGCGCTTGAGCTCGCTTTGCAGCCAGGCGATCTCCCAATCCAGCTCGGGATCCTCCTCGCCGCCGGCCTGGCGGGCCTTGAGCTGTTGCAGCCGCCGGGAGTATTCGCGCCTCGCCCTGTGGTCTATGCCCGGCAGGGGTGAAAAGGCGGCCTTCCAGAGGCGGGAGAAATGTTCCGGGGAAAGATCCGGCCGGTAAATGCGACGGCAGAGCTCCGGCACGGGGAAGGGTTGGCCGGGGGATCCCATCAGGATCCGGACGATCTTCGCGCCGGACATGTAGCGGTTTTTCCAGAGCAGTTCCTTCAGCCGGGCGGGGGTTTCCAACTTACTCTCGTACATAGTGTCACTCCTTTGTTTATGTGGGTTTTTATGGCGCCAGGATAGCCGCGGCGGGGGATCTGTCAAGGGATAATTCAAGTTCATTGTGGGAGATGTATCATCATTGCCAGCAATGATTTAATGATATGCGCAATAAGCAATGCTAATGGCGGCAGGGGGTTGGCTTTATGGGGGATGTTTGTCCACGAATTACACGGATTTACACAAATTGAATACATACAAGTTGGAGGGGGAAAAGGGGACTAGTTTCAAGTTATGGGTTATGGGTTATGGGTTACGCGAAAAAATGAATGGAACTCTGATATCCTGATGGCCTGATCATAATGATCCATAGCGCGGAAAAGAACAGGCGGATCGGCGTCCGCCTCTACGGAAAGCCCTGCTATGTCATGAGCGCTCAGGCGAGCCTGATATGCGGTTTTGAGCGGCTAATCAGATCTTTCCACCCAGCAGGAAAGAGAGGCCGGAACGGCTTGGCGTCGCGGTCTGATCCGGCCTCCCAAGCCTGATGGGGCCACAAGAACTTAATTATAGCGCCGGATCACGCGAAAGCCGCCCTCGGGTTGTCTGACTGTGGGTAGTGTGTAACCGCGGTGGGCATTTTCACAGGCATTTGCCGATGAACCATAGGCGCCTCCCCGCAAATCGCGGTAATCCCCAGTGTCCGGGCCAGTTGGATTGGACTGCGCTTCGGCGGGATAGTCGCCATGGATATCCCAGCACCATTCCCAGAGGTTTCCGCTCATATCATACAAGCCCAGCTCGTTTGGCATCTTCAGGCCGATCTGGTGGATGGAGTTTCCAGAATTGCCGTCATACCAGGCAACGTTTTCGATGTTGTCGCTGCCGCTGTAGGTGAAGCCCTGGGAAAGTTGCCCTCCCAAAGAGGCATACATCCATTCCATTTCCGTGGGCAGGCGGTATCCGTTGGCCTCCCAATCGCAAGAGACGTTCAGATGATTGGCGGCTTGGTCCCAACCTGCCGGCCAGTCGTCCGGGTCCGTTCCAAAGGTGGAGTAGCCGTAGCAGGGTGTAAGGCCTTCCATGAGACTGTAGCGGTTGCAAAACTCTATGGCGTTGAACCAGCTGACCGAGTAAACCGGATACGGGTCCCCGACCCCGAATCCCTGGGAAGGATTTTATTGCATCAGATACTCGTACTCCCTTTGCGTTATCTCATATTTGCCGATGTAATATCCGGAAAGGGTTACGTTCGAACTGCCGTTGTTGAAAGTGCCTCCCTCCACAAAGGCAAAATCCGAGGTCACATAGTAAAACCAGCGTTCGGAATCGATCTGGGTGGTCCAAACACCATCCCCCATCGTTCCGGAGTAATCCCGGGTGAAGGGGCCTTCCGGACCGGCGGAGGAAAATACCTTGTAATAGCCGCTGTCCAGGGCGGGATACCAATTCAGGGTGAGTGTATTGCCCTGGATGGAAATATCCACGTCGTCAACATACACACCGGCCCTCAAGCCGGGTTCGGGACTCACCAAAACTCCGAATTGCGAAGGGTTGGGAGTTTCAACAGAACTCAAATCACTCTCAGCGGGGAGTGAGACAAAACAAAAAACAAACAGTGCAACGAAGGCGGTTTTTGCCATCTGAAAGTTCATTTCTTCCTCCATATAAACCATTATAATGTGGCTTATAATATTTTCTCGTAAATAACTTAAAAAATCTTATCTTGTCAAGGATAAATTACTTACGGGAATGTTCATCAATGTGCTCGAGCCAGGCTCGATAACGATCAAGGGCCAGTGAAAACTCCATATGAGTAGCGTGGGAAGAACAAAAAATGGGTGCGACAGACCGGATGACCGTCCCACAAACTCACCATTTCCCTTTTCGGGGAACCCATCGCCGGGGAGACAGATCCATTTGTTTTCAGCTGGTTTTGGGTTGGGTGGAAGGATGGAACGAGGAGTCAAGAGTTGCGCGGAATATCCAGGCGGATGAAGGATAATCCCCTTTTTTGGGGAGGGGACGCAGGGAGGGGCGATACACGTCACGTTTGCCAGGCTCAAAATGAGCCTTTTGGCAAATCCCCCCGGGCCTGGCCGGGATGCCAACCCCCGCGCATGAAGGCCTTTTTCACTCCTCTTCTTTGCTCTGGCGCAGGAATTCCCCGAAGTTGTCAAATTCAAAGGATAGAAGGAGGTAGCCGCTTTCGGGGGAATCCGCATATCCCTCCAACTCCAGGGCTTGGATCCCTTCCGGCAATTCCGCGCCGGATTCCCGGGTCCAATAGGAAATCATTTCAATTTCCTCATCCATGAGGTCATACATGAAGTACTCCTGGTCTTCCCAAAAGACAAGGGATATCCACCAGTCGGATTCCTCATAATCGCCATATGTGTGGCTCATTTCCTCCTGTATGTCGGAGAATTCCGCGATCAGCTCCGTCGCGTATTCATCCACTGTTATCTCCTTCGAAACCGCCACGACCTTCGCCAATCCGGAATCCGGAGAGATCGCCAGGGTGTAGAATTCAAAGCGGGGATCGGGTTGGGGGACAACGGTAACCAGATAGGCGTTATCCGCCTTGCGGGATACATCCGGATCGATCGCCTGGATCTGCTCAAGGGTCAGGCCCATCCTGAGCCCGAAAGGGCCATCCAAGGGTTGGGCAGGAAGGGAAAGGACAAGGATCAAAAACAGGGCGGATAAAAACGCGCGTTTCATAAAACCTCCTTACGCGTTCAGGGAATTATTGGAGCATATATTATGGCTCATAATATTTTTGTCAAGAAAAATGATGGCCGGCGTGATTTGCCGACGGGTTGGGGTGGCAGATTGAAAAGGCAAAAAGATGGGTAACCATATATATGTGGAGGGAGAAATTCCCTATCATAAAAAAGGAGGGCATCACCATGAAGGTCATATTCAAGTACGGCATCAGCACCTATTCCGGAACGCTGGACAGCATGGTCTACGGCAGTTACCGCGACGGCAAGCTCTGCATCGGGCGTGAGTACGTCTATCCGACCCTGACGGTGTATAACGAGCAGCTCGGCAACGTAGCCAAGAACCTGGCCACGCTTTACGCGGCGGTCTCGCCGGAATACAAGGCCGACCTCAAGACCTACGCCCAGCGGAACGGGGCCGAGAACGTGCCGAAGACGCAGCTTCCGCCCACGGCCTACGCGCTCTACATCAAGATGATGTACGCCTGGCAGGCAAGCGACAGCGAACACGTGGACCTCGGCACCATCACCGACCTGGACGTGGACACCCTGGGACTGGGGATCGTGGATACGGTGAAAAACTGCATCGA
>CAYRVG010000004.1:0-14115 GCA_964427765.1 uncultured Candidatus Cloacimonadota bacterium | reverse complement strand
GGCTCCGACGGTGAAGCCCACCAGGACGGTGACGATATCCATCAAAGATGTCCGCGCCGTGACAGCCAGACGCTCCGTGACCCCGCATTCCTTGAGCAGGTTCCCGAAGAAGAGCATCGCCAGGAGCACGACGCCGCCGGGGGCGATCAGGGCCGTGACCAGAAAGGCGATGATGGGGAAAAAGATCTTTTCGCGCTTGGTGACCTGGCGGGGCGGCTTCATCTTGATCAGGCGTTCGCGGGGGGTGGTGAGCAGCCGCATGATGGGGGGCTGGATGACGGGCACAAGCGCCATGTATGAATAGGCGGCCAGGGCGACAGGGCCGATGAGGTGGGGCGAGAGCTTGGAGGAGAGGAAGATGGAGGTGGGGCCGTCGGCTCCGCCAATGATGCCGATCGAACCCGCCTCAAGGATGTTGAAGCCGAGCAGCAAGGCGCCGATGAAGGTGCCAAAGATGCCGACCTGCGCCGCGGCTCCCAGGAGGATCAGCTTGGGGTTGGCGATCAGGGTGGAAAAATCCGTCATCGCTCCGATGCCGAGGAAGATCAGGGCGGGATAAACGCCCTTGTTCACGCCGAAATAGAGGTAGCTGAGCACGGAATCCTCGCTGGAAACGCCGAGTCCGCGTTCCAGGATGCCGGGAATGTTGCCCACGATTATCCCAAAGCCGATGGGCACCAGCAGCAGGGGCTCGAACTTCTTGGCAATGGCGAGGTAGATGAAGACCACGCCGGCGGCGATCATCAGGACATTGCCCCAGGTGAAGCTGACGAAGCCGGTGGTGTTGAATATCTGTAAAAAATCGCTCAACTCAGGCCTCCATCTCCACCAAAGGATCGCCCTCCTGGACCGAAGCGCCCTTTTGGACGTGGATTTTGGCTATCTTTCCACCCAGGGGGCTGTGGATCTCGGATTCCATTTTCATCGCCTCCAGGATGAGCAGGACCTGCCCGCGTTCGATCGAATCCCCGATCCCGGCTTTCAGGTCGATGATGGTTCCGGAAAGGGGGGCGCGGACAATGTTGTCGTCCCGGGTCACCGGTGCGGGCTGGGGAGCCGGTTTTTTCCGGGAAGATCTGGCGGATGTCCTTTTGGGCGTCTCCACATCCTCCAGGGTCATCAAAAGGTCTCCCTCATGAACCGGGGCGCGTTCCTGCACATGGATACTGCCGATGACGCAATCCACAGGGGTGGCGATCTCGGATTCCATCTTCATCGCCTCGAGGACGAGGATGGTCTGCCCTTTTTTCACCTTGTCGCCTTCCTTGACGGGGATCCTGGAAATGACGCCGGGCAATGGGGCACGGATCTCGCCGGTATCCGAGGAATAGCCGCTGGAAAAGGCGGCCGCCAGGGGAACAGCTTTCTCCTGCTGGGGCAGGACGGGAATTTTGGACTGGGTGTCGTCCTCGATCTGGATATAATAATCCGTGCCATTGATCTTGATCTTGGCATGGCTGGGCGTGTATTCCAGGACGCTGGCCTCGTATCTCTGGCCACCGATGATCAATTTGTATGTCTTCACGTGTTCAGCTCCTTTTGCGGGTGAATTCCCGGTTCGGCATGTTCAGCATTCCGCTGCTGTGCCACTGGTTGGAATGGGCGCGTCTGAAGGTGAGGAGCAGGCGGCGCCGGTCTTCAATGCTCTGCTTGTAGAGGTGCAGGGCGGTGATGGCAGCGGCGACAACGTCGCTGTTCATGTCTTTCGGCTTCGACTTGACCTTCCCCCTGGCATTGATCCTGATATTATTGCCCTTCTCCCTGGGCTTGCGGTTGAGGCGGTGCAGCTGGCTGATCACCAGGGAGGTGATGGCCAGGGCGGAAAAGACGATCAGGAGGCCGATGCCTGTTATGGAGAACCCGAAACCCAGTTCATTCTCGTTAAAGTTGTCCTCAAACTCCATCATGTCCTCCGGGGTCTTGCCCAGGGCCTGCAGGGACTGGCTGTCGTGGCTTTTATCCGTGGGGTCGATCCCGGCGAAGCGGCGCAGCTGCTTGATCGGAAGCTGTTTGAGCTGAGCCAGTTCCGCCAGGGAGCTGAGCTCAGTGAAGCTGTAAATACTGTATTGCTGTGCCAACAGGGCTTTATAGGGAGATATCCCCAGCCGGCGGAGGGTCATTTTATCCAAAACTTCGTTTCCCGGCTCGATCTCCAGGTATTCCTTCCATTTTGGTACATCCCCGATGTCCAGCTTGGCGGCGACATCCTCCAAGGTGTCCGTATCCCGGAAGCCGAATTCGCTCTGGATCTCCTGCTCGCGGAACTGGAGAAGGCTGTCGGACATCGCCTGGAAGCGGGCATCCATGTCGTTTTCCCGCCCCGTCTGCTGCGCCATCAGCAGGCTGGCCAGAAGCAGGAGGATGAGGAATAGAGGTGCTCTGCGCATGTTTTTTCCCCTAAAGCGGCATGTTGCCGTGCTTGCGGGCCGGGATGCTGTCCTTTTTGTTGGCCAGCATTTCCAGCGCCCGGATCAGGCGGAAGCGTGTGCGAGAGGGCTCGATGATGTCGTCTATGTATCCGTTTTCGGCCGCGATCCAGGGATTGGAGAATTTTTCGCGGTATTCCTCCTCCCGTTGTTTCAGGGCTTTTTTGGGATCCCCGGAGGATTTGGCCTCCTTGCGGAAGATGACCTCCACGGCGCCCTTTGGCCCCATCACGGCGATCTCCGCGGTGGGCCAGGCGTAGACGAGATCCGCGCGCATGTGGCGGCTGTTCATCACGCAATAGGCCCCGCCATAGGCCTTGCGCAGGATGACGGTGATCTTGGGGACGGTGGCCTCGGCAAAGGCGTAGAGGAGCTTGGCGCCGTTGCGGATGATGCCGTTGTGTTCCTGGTTCGTGCCGGGCAGGAATCCGGGGACGTCCTCCAGGACGATCAGAGGGATGTTGAAAGCGTCGCAGAAGCGCACGAAGCGAGCGCCCTTGGTTGAGGCGTCGATATCCAAAACCCCCGCCAGAACGCGGGGCTGGTTCGCCACGATCCCGACGGTGAAGCCGTTCAGGCGGGCGAAGCCGACCACGATGTTCTGGGCGTAGTTCATCATCACCTGCAGAAACTCGCCCTCATCGACGACCGCTTGGATAACGTCCAGGATGTCGTAGGGCTTGTTCGGGCTTTCCGGGATGATCTCGTCCAGGATTTCGCTGCTACGGTTGACGGGATCGTGCGTGGGATTGTAGGGCGGGTCCTCCATATTGTTCGCTGGGAGGTAGCTGAGCAGCTTTTTGATCAGCATCAGGGTCTCCTCCTCGCTATTGGTGATGAAGTGGGCCACGCCGCTCTTGCTGGAATGGACCCCTGCCCCGCCGAGATCGGATATGCTCACCTCCTCGTTCAGGACCGTCTTGACCACCTTGGGGCCGGTCACGAACATGTAGCTGTTGTGCTTTTCCATGAGGACGAAATCCGTGATCGCGGGGGAATAGACGGCTCCGCCGGCGCAGGGACCGAGGATGGCGGAGATCTGGGGGATCACGCCGCTGGCCATGACGTTGCGCCAGAAGATCTCCGCGTAGCCAGCCAGGGCATCCACGCCTTCCTGGATGCGGGCTCCGCCGCTGTCGTTCAGCCCGATGAGGGGGCAGCCGTTCTTCAGCGCCATGTCCATGATCTTACAGATCTTTTCCGCGTAGGTCTTGGAAAGCGAGCCGCCAAAGACGGTGAAATCCTGGGCAAAGATATAGACCAGGCGTTCGTTGATGGTGGCGCTGCCTGTCACGACCCCGTCGCCGGGGAAAACCTGGTCCTGCATGCCGAAATTGGTGCAGCGATGGATGACGAAGAGGTCAAATTCCTCAAAACTGTCCGGATCCACGAGCAGGTTGATCCTTTCCCGGGCGGTCAGCTTGCCCTTGTCGTGCTGTTCCTGGATGCGTTTTTCGCCTCCGCCGAGGAGGGCAGCGTCACGCTTCTCACGCAGCCTGATGATCTTTTTTGATGGTGGCATCGTTCGTTCCTTGCATCATGTTATTGAATTATTCATGGACTGCCGGTTAACGGGGATATTCCCGGTTCGGCTCTTCTTTTGAAAGACAAATAATCCGGCGATCGATTTCCGTAAAGCAAAATCCGCTCCCGGATCAGTTTGCAAGCACGGCGCGGAATAATTTCCGCTGGCCGGGGATCTTCAATTCGATGATGTAGATCCCCGAGGCAGCCTTTCTGTTCGAGGCGTCACGGCCGTTCCAGATGATCCGGTGTTCTCCCCTGGCATAGGTTTTTTGGCTCAGGGCGCATACTTTCTGCCCCCGCAGGTTGTAGATATTTATCTGGGCTTGGGTGTTGTCCCCGGGCAGTGTAAAAGATATTTCCGCCTTGCCGGAGAAGGGGTTGGGATGGCATGTCAGAGAGAGAACGGGAGGCGGCATCTGATCTTCCGCGATCTCCACAGGGGGATAAAATTCCGGCAGGAACTGGCTGAGGAAGGCGCGGGCTTCATCCTGCAGCATGAAATAGAGGGGGAATCCCAGCAGGACCAGGCTTCCTGTATGCTCCACGCGTATCGCCAGGGGTTCTCCGTCGTTTTGCCCGTCATCAGCTATCTCGGCTGCGTAGAGGACATCCGTGGCGCCCGTGAACACATAGCTCATGGGCAGCATTTCGTTCCATGGCGCGACCAGCTTGGCGGGATCGGGATGCAGGTCCGGATAGGCATTTGATTGGGCGGAGACGAGCACGGCGGAATTATTCAGGATGGGTGTGACGCCCGGCAGGAATTTATCCAGGAAGGCGGCGTCGAACACACTGGGGTATTTCCAGCCGGAGATGAGCAGTTTCCCGCCACTCAGGACATAGCTTCCCAACAGGTCCAGGTTGTCAATCAGCTGGATGTCCGTGAAATCGTCGCAGTGCCAGAGTACCAGGGGATGGTGGCTCAAATCGCTGAGGGTGGGCCCGGGCACCAGGTCAACGTCCCACTGCGTGTGGGAAAAATCCTGCAAAACATAATCATAGAAAGCATCCACTTCCGCGTCCGTGGGCGAGATGGAGGCCCCGTTGCCGTCGCGGGTCTCGTCCACCACCAAAAAACCTTGATCAAAGGGAAAATCTATGGGCGCGGCTTCCATCGTGTTGGAGGGCAGCGACTGGTAATTCTCCGTGTCCACGGCCACTAGGTAATACTCATAAACGTTTCCGTTGGAGACAGTTGTGTCCGTATGGGAAAGCCCCGCCAGAGGGGTGTCCGTGATGCGGATGAAATCCCCGGAGGGCATCTCCCGGCGGTAAACATGGTAGCCGGCAAGGGGAATTCCGGCCTCAAATTCAAACCAGGTGAGGTCCACGGCGCCATTGTAGGCCAGACAACTGGCCAGTTGCAATGTGTTCTGGGTGAAGGAACGGGTCAGGACCCAGTGGTTGGGGTCGATCTGGATCCCGGCGATGTCGTCATCCAGCCCGATGGGGAAGTAATTGACGCAGCCGGCCGGATGCGCCTGGATAACCACGGAATCCGCCACCGCCGAACTGGGGATATGGATGGGAACGTCCAGGAAGAACTGGGTGTCCGTGTCGCTTGTGGATTTGCCGATGATCTTGCCCGTCCCGGAATCGTTGTGCAGCACGGTGAAGCTGGCGTTGGGAACGCCGGGGGAATAGATCCATTGCTGGAAAAACTGGGTCAGGTCCTGCCCGGAGGCCTGCTCCGCGAGGTCGATGAATTCAGCGGTGTTGAGGTTGCCGTTGGGATAGGAGGTGAGCATGCTGCCGATGAAGTCAAAATAGTCGTCGTTGCCCATCCTGAGGCGCAGCAAGTGCAGGACTGAGGCGGATTTCTCGTAGGTGGGCGGAGCGAACATCAGGTTGTATTCGGGGTCGAAGATCGTGTGGGCGCCGTTGTTGTTGGCCCAGGAGATGTAATATTGCTGAATGTTGTCCCTCAGGTAGTCGCAGCCGGCCTGCCAGCCCTCGTGATGGGCTTCCCAGAGGAATTCGGAATAGGTGGCGAAGCTTTCCTTGAGCCAGACCTCGCGCATCGTGATGGGGGTGACGTAGTTGCCGTACCACTGGTGGGTGAGCTCATGCGCCACGATGGATTCATAGTTCTGGTCGCCGGTCAGGTATTGGGAGCCGAAGGTGGTCATGGTCTGGTGTTCCATCGCCGCGTAGGTGGCCATCGGCACCACCATGTGGCCGTATTTCTGGAAGGGATAGGGTCCGTAGACATCGGAGAAAAAGGCGATCATTCCCGGCACATTGGCAAAATCCACCTGCGCGTTGTTCAGCTGGCCCTGGGTAATGAAATTCTGGATGGGAATATCCCCCGCCTGCTGGATGAACTCCACATAAGGCCCTGCGGCAAGGCCCATCACATAGGTTGCCACGGGTGAGGCGCAGGTCCAGTGGTGGGTGCGGGTGCCGTCCCCGTTGTCCGTGATCCCCGTGCGGATGCCGTTGGTGGCGGCCAGCCAGTCCTCACGCACCGTGATGTTCCAGTCCACCAGGGCCTTGTCCCAGGGATGGTCGTAACTGGGCCAGTAATATCTCCCGGCGTCCGGATTGGAGAGGGTGTAGACGTAGCTTCCCGAAAAGATCATGCCGATATTGTAGGGAGCCGGGCTGCGGCCGGGAACCCCGGCGTAGCTGACGGTCGTGGTGAAATTCGTGCCCTGGCTGACGGAGAGGGGGATGTGGATGATCCCGTCCTGATGCGTGAATCCGGAGGGCGAGCCGTCCACGAGGACCTGGGTGACGTTCAGGGAATCCCCCTCCAGTTCATAATCTATCCCGTCCAGGTCCTCCTCCGCGAAAACATAAGCCGTCACGCTGCCCTGGATATGCTCGGTCTGGTCGTCTATCTGTAGATCGATTACATATTTTGTGACATCGAATCCGGTCAGCGAATCCGCGCGTTCAATAACCTGCGTGCTGGGCTCCATGCTCCAAAAGGGCTGGTTTGCTTGCAGAAGTGACAATCCGCCCGCCCAAATGATCAGTACAAAAATAAAAACCTGCCTGCATCTCGTCATCCTCTCCTCCCTGAATTTCGTAATATTTACCTCATTGGAATTCTTTATGGACGTGAGGCTTTTTGTCAAATCATTTCCTTGCGAAGCCGTCCTGACCCTCAGACATCATGTATCACGCATTCAGATGCATGGTGTGAATCAGGTTATCACAAGTTGCTTTTACACCCGGCGGGAGACCCCGCCTGCAGCTTCGCGATCCTGCTTCCGGCCAGAAAGAAGTTTGATTGCTTTGTCGCAGCAGTATTGCCTGGCGCAAAAAACGGGTGCGACAAAGTACCCGTTTCATATTTCGTCGATCCCCTATTTCCCGGCCACACTCACGTCACTGCAGAGGATGGAGGGTATTTTGCTGGAGCCGAGATTCAGGCATTTGTTCTCGATGGCTTCGATATTGGAGAGGGTTTCGTAGGCATTTCCGGAAAGCATGCAATCCTTCACCCGGCCTGTGATCCTGCCGTTCTCGATCATGAATCCGCTGGCCACCCCGACGGAGTAATCCCCGTGCAAAACATTGCCGGAATGAGCGCCCATCAGGTTGTAGACGAGCAATCCTTCCCTGATCCCGGCAATCATCTCAGCCAGCGAAACATCTCCAGTGCCGATGTTGAGGTTGAAGTTGTGCGCGGAGGGCAGTTCTTCCACGGATTGGCGGAAACCGTTTCCAGTGGGGACCAAACCCAGTTTTTCAGCGTAGTTCAGGTCCGTGGGTATGGCTGTGAACACACCTTTGTCGATGAAACTGAGCTTCATGGTGGGCGTTCCTTCGGAATCGAAGTTGGTCGAGCTCGTCATCTCAGTGTCGAAGGGATCCTGCCAGATACTGAGTTTTTCCGATACGATCTTTTCGCCGGTCCTGCCGCAGAGCGGGGAGACCTTGTTGTAGATATTCACCGGTGATGAGGCGACCTTGAATCTCGACAGCAAAGCGTGTGAGGCGAAGGGGGTGAAGATCACCGGCATTTTCCGGGTGGGTGGAACGATCTCGTTTTTACTGAGGAGAAACAGCTCGATCTGTTCATCAAGCTCTTCCTGGCTTAAGTCCACCCGGTCCCTGCCAATTTTATAGCGGTAAAGTCCACTGCCGGTGCCGGGGAAGACCAGGTTCACCAGAACGTAGAAAACAGATTCCGTCATGGATAGGACGGTTCCCGCGGAATTGAGTATTCCGTCTTGGGAGGTCTCATAGCCGAAACTGACGTTGACCTGGCCTTCCAGGCGCCGTCTTAGGTAGGCAATGACCTCATTTCCCCTGGCTACCAAGTCCTGTTTTTGCAGTCTGGCGATGTTGGAACTGTAAGTTTCCAGTGAGGGCAGTTTGGGAGTGTGGGGCATCTGGAAATTGACCTCCACTCCGTTGGCCGCGCTGGTCAGGGCCTGCCGGACCAGGGCTTCGCGATCCAGCAGATTCCGGGTGTGGGCGAGGCCCATTTTGCCGTTTTTGACCACGCGCAGGGCGATCCCGGAACTGAGAGTGGAATCCGCCTTGTCCAATTTACCGTCGCTGAATTCGATGCTGTCCTCGGTGCTTTCAGTGTAATACACTTCCGCCTGGTCTGCAGCCTGGGACGCGAGTTTGAGCAGCTTTTCCATTATTTTCCTCCCACGGTCAGATCTTTGAAGAATACGCTGGGTCCGCCCAGACAGGAACGGATGTTGGTCTGGCCTTTGCCACAACCGCCTGATTCGTTGAGGATGAAGTCGTTTCCGACCATGGCCACGCTGTTTAGGGTGTGGTAGAGATTTCCCACGATGTTGATGTCCCGGATCATGACGGCCAGTTTGCCATTCCTGACGATATAACCGTAGTTGGCGCCAAAGGTGAAATTCTCGCCGGAGGTCTGGCCACCCATGGCGTCGCAGATGTAAAGCCCGTCACCCATGGCCTCCAAAAGCTCTTCCAGAGAAGCCGTTCCCGGTTCGATGAAGATGTTGCCCATGCGCACGATGGGCGCGTAGCGAAAATCCTCGGCTATGGCATGGCCGGAGACCGGTTCGCCCATCTCCGCGGCTGTGAAACGGTCATGCAAACGGCCGGTCAGGACCCCGTTCGTCATCAGCTTGACCTTGCGCACTGCCACCCCTTCGTCGTCATACTTGTAAAAACCAAGCTGGTCTGGCAAGGTGGCGTCGTCGGTGATGTTGAGGATCCCGGTGCCCAGCTTCGCTCCGAGCTTCATCTTCTGTAGCATCGCGGGCAGGTCGCGCACGATGTCTGCTTCGGAGAAATGCCCAAAAGCCTCATGGGTAAAGACTCCGGCTATCCCGGGATTGAGGACCATGTTGTAGGTCCCGGCCGTCACGGGAGTCGCATCCAAAAGGTCGGCGGCTATCCTGGCCCTTTGCAGGGCTTCTTCTTCGCGGCCACGGATCTTTTGAAATCCGTTGCTGCCGCCAAAGGCCATGCGTACCGTCTGGGTCAGGTCCCCATCCTGGCTGATGATCCCTCCGCCAAGTTTTGTGGTCACCAATTCCTCGTTGATCTCTGTCCCTTCACTGTTCACAAAATACTTGTTGCGGAATACATCGTAGTATACCAGTTCGACGTTGACGATCTTGGGCTGGGCGAAGAGCAGGTCTGAATAGTGCCTCACCAGCTTAAGTTTCTCCTCCAGCCCGATCTGGCGCGGATCCTCGATCAGCGGCGCTTTGACCGTGTCCACGACCCTGGGGACCGGGGCCAGTTTGCGGGGCTCCTTTTGATTTGCGGCCAGCACTTCGGCGTTTTCCAGGGCTTTGGAGATCGCGATATCCGCCTGCTCCGGCTTGGTGAAGCACACGGAGGCCAGGCCACCGTTCTTCAATACTCTCAGCACATAGCCGTCCCCCGTGTTTGAGCCATAACTGCGAATTTCCTTTTTGCTCATCACCATCCTGTTGACCTGTTTGGTCTCATAGCGGATATCTGAGTAATCTGCCTGGATCTTGCCCAGCATTTGTTTCAATTTGTCGATCATATGGTCTCCTTTACCATGAATATCTGGCTGACCGGTAATTAGTTGCGCATTTCAGCCCTCAGAGGCGGCAGGGCCTTCTCTACATGAGGCTGGATCAGAAAATGACGGGATCGGAGATCCGCATTTCACCTTCCGCCACGCCCCCTTGGATCCAAAGAAATTTATTGCACTTCCTTCCAGGCCATCCAGCACTGGAAATCCACAGGCAGCCGGGAAAACCCCGCCCTTTCATAGATCCTGATGGCGGCCGGATTGGCTGAATATAGGTAGAGGTGGTTGTCGCTGATTTGCTTGTGGTATTTCACCAGATAATCGATCATCGCCCCGGCAAAGCCTCGCCCACGGTATTTATCCCGCGTATAGACGTCGTCCACCCGGCTGTAACCGGCAAAGACACTCACTGAAGCCATGGAGGCCAGATCACTTCCAATAAATCCGCCCAAAAGGTGGTAGGAAGGGTGCTGCAGGTGCCTTTCCACGACCTTGATGGTCCAGTCCCCGCCAAATTCCAGGGCAATGGTCTCCATCACATCGATGCTGAGGCTGCGCAATCTCTCTATCTTCAGTTCCGGAACGGGGCTTAAAGTGCCCTCCCGGTCGTGCAGGAAAAACTGGTTATCCTTGGTTTCAACTTTAAAACCGTGATGCTCCAGGGCAGGCCCGATCTTTTCCAGCTCGTTTGCCTGGTAGGATTGGTAGATGCGGGGATGTATTCCCTTGGTCTTGTAAAAGAACTCAATGTCGCGGATGGATGCCTCGGCTCCCAGATGTTCTGTGATCACGGCGTGGTTGCTGTCGTGGGATTTTTTATTGCCTTCGTTCCAAAAGAGCATTCCGTAGTTCTTGGGGGTCATGTTCGTGAACCGTTGGGGAAAATGCAGCTCGGTATCCAGCATGCGCTTGAAGTTAAAGGGCACCGGCATATTACCTCCCGCCTCAGTAGATTTTTTTATATAGATACGATATTCTTCCTGACTATTCTGTCAAGGTAAGAATGACTTCAAATGGTTTTTCCCGGCTGTATCAAACTGCTTGACACACCCGCGACGAAGAATAATGATGATCAGAATCCCACTCTGCAAGCCAGACCGGGCGGGAAAAGGATGGATGATGGAACCAAAAATTGTTCACCGCGAGGCTTTCACCGTAGTTGGCATGAAATGCCGCTCAAAACCTGGAGAAGATCTCATCCCACGGCTTTGGGACGAATTCAACCCCCGTTGCGCGGATATCCCCAACGCCCTTTTGGCGCGGGGCTGTTATGGAATTGAGTTTTATGAAGGCGATGATGACCCTTCCGGCGAGTACTTTTCATATCTCGCCTCGATCGAGGTCAGCGGGGTGGAAGAACTTCCCGGGGGGATGCGATCCATGCGTATCCCGGAGGCCGATTACGCCGTTTTCGAGCACCGCGGACCCCTGAACACCCTGATGCAGACCTTTCAAAGCATCTTCCGTGACTGGATGCCGGGCAGCGGATACAGAATGGCCGGCAACCTGGATTTTGAGTATTACGATCACCGCTTCAAGTACAACGAACCGGATTCGGTGATGGAGATCTGGATACCCGTTGAAAAGGTCTGAGGCACTTTTGAAGATCTGCCTGGTGGGCCTTAACAGCGCCTGGTACCACAGCAATCCGGCGCTGTATTACCTGCGCAACGCCGTGCGGGATCTGGATCTTGATATCCGGATGTGCGAGTTCATGCTGTCCGAACCTCTCACGGATGTCCTAGCCAGGCTTTACCTGGAGAAGGCCGGTGTATATTGCTTTTCCGCCTACATCTGGAACCGGGAATACCTGGAAAAGCTGGTCCCGGAGCTGAAAAAGCTGCTCCCAAAAGCCAGGATCGTGCTCGGCGGACCGGAAGCGGCGCAGGGTGATTTTGGGCTGTCAAAAAGCGATCATATCGTCATCGGCCCCGGCGAGAGCGCTTTCCGGGAGCTCGCGGAATCAGGCTTCAATCTGCCCGGCGGGATATATGAAGCGCCTGCCCCCCATCTGAAGGACATCGGCTTTCCTTACTGCGACGCGGACAAACCCTCCCTGCAAAACAAACTCATCTATTACGAATGTTCCCGGGGCTGCCCCTTTCACTGCGTTTATTGCCTCTCCGCGCTCGACGCCCGCAATGAAAGCCGCTTCGATCCCTGCCTCAAACAAGACCGCGAAAGGCTTTACGGCGAGCTTGAAAGCCTGATTAGGCTCGAACCCCGCACCCTGAAATTCGTGGACCGCAGCTTCAATATCCATCCTGAACTCGCGCGCCTGATCTGGGATTACGCCATCCGCCAAGAGCTGGCCTGCGAATTCCACTTTGAGATCTATCCGGAGCTTCTGGGCAGCGAGGATATCCTCCTGCTCGAAAAGGCCCCACCAAACCGCATCCGCTTCGAGACCGGCATCCAGACCGTAAACCAGGAAGTGAACCAGGTCTGCCGCCGTAAATCCGACTGGCCGAAAACCAGAAAGATCATCAAGGAGCTGCTCGAACGCACCAATGTCTGCATCCACGCGGACCTGCTGGCCGGGCTCCCGGGCGAGGGCACCGGTTCCATCCTCAGGTCGCTGGATGAACTTGCCACCCTCTTTCCCCACGAGATACAGCTCGGCCTGCTAAAGATCCTGCCGGACACCCCGATGCTCGATCTTGCCGGGCAGCGCGGCTATTTATGGATGGAGCGGCCGCCCTATCAGGTTTTGGCATCCGACGCCCTTTCTTGTGAAGAGGTCTTTACCATGCAGGATCTGGCGCGCGTCATCAACCTTTACTGGAACAAAGGCGAATTCATGCCCGAATGGAAGAGATTCTTGGCTGCCGGGCACAAAGCCTCGTCCCTGTTCCTGGATCTTTTGGATTTCCACCGCCAGCGCTCCCTTCCCCTGCACAGCATTTCCCAGCGCAGGCGCGGGAAGATCTTTGACGAGGTCTTCCAAATCCGGCAAGTATGATGTCCTCTCAAAAAAACCTCATGTTGGGAAATCAGCTAATTGAACGCATGAAACGAACTCTTGATCCATCGACGTCCAATGCTTTTTAACCTGCTGTTTCACTTGATGTTACCTGCTCCTTCCTCCCGCCCTGGCCTTGATCACTTCTTAATCAAGCCTTAATCAAGCGTTAACAATTAAGACTTGATTAAGGCTTGATTAAGAAGTGATTAACGCTTTGAAGTGAGGGAGAATCTTGCGAGCGGGTAAATTGATTGACAATATCGGCACATCCGGGCCAGTTGACCAAAAACTATCAAATGAGGAAACAAATGAAGATCCTAGTGCTCAATTGCGGCAGTTCTTCCATCAAATACCAGTTCATCGACATGGACACGGAAAACGTCCTGGCCGAGGGTATCGCCGAGAAGATCGGCGAGGATATCGCCCTCTTCACCTATAAAAGCGAGAAATACACGAAAAAGAAGCGCGAGATGGTCATCGAGGACCACGAACAGGGTCTGCAGCTGATCCTGGATTCACTTCAGGACAAGGTGAACGGAGTGATCTCCGACAAACATGAGATCGATGCCGTGGGGCACCGTCTCGTCCACGCCGGAGAGTATTATTCGGACGCCGTGGTGATCACGGACCATGTGGTGGACGTGATGCGCGACTGCATCTCGCTGGCACCGCTGCACAATCCGGCCAACCTCAAGGGTATAGAAGCCGTCAAGGCCGAATTGCCGGACGCCCCCCAGTGCGGCCTGTTCGACACCGCCTTCCATCAGACCATGCCCGAACACGCCTACCTCTATCCCCTGCCGCTGGATTTTTACACCACGCACAAGATCCGGCGCTACGGTTTTCACGGCACATCCCACAAATATGTGAGCATGCGCGCCGCGGGCCATTTGAGCAAACCCATCGAATCTTTGAAGATGATCAGCTGCCACCTGGGCAATGGAGCATCCATAACCGCGATCGATGGCGGTAACTCCATCGACACCTCCATGGGCCTGACCCCGCTGGAAGGCCTGATGATGGGAATCCGCTGCGGGGACATCGATCCCGCCCTGCCCATCCACATGCAGCAACACATGGGGCTGAGCGTGGACGAGGTGAACAGCATACTGAACAAGAAAAGCGGCATGCTCGGCCTTTCCCAGATCTCCAACGACATGCGCGAGATCGAGGACCAGATCCTGCTGCACAACAATCCGCAGGCCATCCGAGCCTTCGACGTCTATTGCTATCGCATC
>CAYRVG010000003.1:0-1729 GCA_964427765.1 uncultured Candidatus Cloacimonadota bacterium | reverse complement strand
TTACTCTGGTTTGATGACGATCAGGGTGTCGCCCTTGCCAACGGTGTCCCCGGAGGTGAAAGGCGTGGCAGTGACGGTTCCCTCGACGGGGCTGGGGATGTTGTTGTACATCTTCATCGCTTCCAGGACGAGCACCGTTTCGCCGATGTTGACCTTGTCCCCCACCTTCTTATCGTATTTGACGAACATTCCCGGCATGGGTGCGTGGACGGGAGTGCCTTCGGCAGAGGAGGAAGCAGCTGCCTGGGCGGGCTTGGCGGGCGCGGGGGCCGGATCCTGTTTCGGGGCGGGGTTGGCGGCTGGAGCGGGATTCGCGGCAGGCGCGGCGGGCCTTGGAGCCTGCGCGGCGGGGGCGGAGCGAACGATGCGCGGGGTTCCGCCTTTCTCGGAGATCTCCACGCGGTAGTATTCGTCATCCACGAAGACGTCGAACTGGCGCAGCCCCTCGGGTTTTTCGATGGCTTCCTTATCCGGCTTTTCCACCAGCAGCCCGGCCTTGGCTTTCTGGCAAAGCTCTTCCTGGCGTTTCACCTCTTCGAGGGTCGTGGGCTTCATTTCCTCGGGCATGGGGATCTCCCCGTATTTGATCTTGAGGAATTTTTTGCCCGTGAGGTTGTAAAGCGCCACGATGAGCTGGTCGTCGATGTCCTTCGCGAGGCCCCCTGTCTCTTTTTTGACCTTCTCCATGCCCGGTTCAATCACGTCCCCGGGGCGGACGTCGATGGGCTTTTCACCGCGGGGATATCCCTTGAGGGCTTTTTTGCGCACATCCGGATCGATGGGCAGGGTGGTTTTGCCGTAAAGGCCGTAGCAGAGGTCCTTGACCTGTTCCGTGATGCGTGAATATTCGCCGTCCTTCTCGTCGAAGAGGGCGTTATTCACGGCCTGGATGCCCACGATCTGGCTGGTCGGCGTCACAAGAGGGATCTGGCCGAGGTCCTTGCGTACCCTGGGGATCTCCGCAAAAACGTCATCCAGCTTATCCAGCTCTTCCATCTGGCGCAGCTGGTTCACAAGATTGGACAGCATTCCGCCGGGGGTTTGGTGGATGATCACGTCCGTGTCTATGATGCCGAATTTGGTGGAATCCGCGAACTGGAGATATTTAGGGATATCCTTTTCCATTTCCTTGGCGATCTTGTTCAGGAGCCTGATGTCGAAGCCGGTGTCGCGGTTCGTGCCCATGAGGGCGATCACGAAGGGCTCGATCGCGGGGTGGGAGGTGCGGTAGGCGTAGGGCCCGAGGCAGGCGTCGATGATGTCCACCCCAGCCTCGATGGCCTTGAAATGGGAAAGATCGCCCATGCCGCTGGTGAAGTGGGTGTGGAGGTGGACCGGAACCTTGATCGTTTCCTTGAGCGCCTTGACGAGGTCGTAAGCGTCATACGGCGCGATCAGCCCGGCCATGTCCTTGATGCAGACCGTATCCGCGCCCATGTCCTCAAGCTGCTTGGCCTTCTTCACGTAATACTCGATGTTATAGACATCCCCGCCCATCCGCTGTTCCGTAAGCGAATAGCAAATGCTGCCTTGAAAGTGTTTTTTATTCTTCTGGATGATCTTCACCGCCGTCTTGAAATTGCGGAAGTCGTTGAGGGCGTCGAACACCCTGAAGATATCGATACCGTTGTCGCAGGCCCTTTGCACGAAGGCCTCGACCACGTCGTCCGGATAGTTCTGGTAGCCGACGAGGTTCTGCCCGCGCAGGAGCATCGAGAACGGGGTTTTC
>CAYRVG010000002.1:0-57778 GCA_964427765.1 uncultured Candidatus Cloacimonadota bacterium | reverse complement strand
CTGGGCGGTGGATTCCCTTAAGTATTGCGGTTCCAGTTCGGCCAGTTGGTTGAAGTCGTATGTCTCTGCCTGGGGAAACAGCTCTGCCAGGGTGAATAGCCCGGCCGCGTTGGGAGCTTGGCCGCGAACGGGGACAGTGCCGGTCTGATGGTCATTCAGTAGGGGTTTGAGCAGATGAATGCCGCTTCCCAGAAGGTAGGGATCATGCAGGTCCCAATCCAGTATTTGTTCCGGAGCGCAGACCTGAGGCGGTTGAAGTTCGCGGAGATCTTCGTCGTACAAGGCCGCGTAGACCTCTTTCATTTTGGCATCCAGCACTGCCAGGATATTGCGGCCGCACTGGTGGCGCTGCAAGGCGCAGAGCTGAAGCGTCCCAAAGGTCTGGACGGGAATTTTCTGGCCATAGGCGATGCCTTTGGCGGTGGCCAGCCCGATGCGCAGTCCGGTGAAGGAACCGGGTCCGATGGTCAACAGCAGCTCTTCGATGTCAGAGGGCGTAAACCCACAGAATTTGAGGGCGTGATCCACCTGCGGCATCAGGGTTTCGCTATGGGTGATGCTGATATCGAAATATGCAGAATAAATTACCCTGCCGGAGCTCCAGAGAGCTACGGAACCGGAGGTTTGGGAAGTATCCAGGGCGAGTTTCAATTGCCTGAGCTGATCCAGTCGTCGTATAGCTTTTCGAATATGAGCTTGTGTTTGGCTTCGTCGGAGGCCAGTTTGCGGAACAGGGTGGAAAGCTCGCTGTCAGAGAATTTAATGGCCATCTCTGAATACAGCTTGAAGGAGGTTTCCTCGCGTTTCATGGCTTTGATGAGGATATTCTGGTAGCTGAGATCAAGTTTTTCCACGTCACTGCTCATATATTCGCTGATCCTCAGGTTTGGAACCCGGGGGATGTCCTCTTGCGAGACCCCCTTTTGGCGTATACCCTCGATCACCTTGATATGGCCCATTTCCATGGCCTCCAGGTCCTTCAGCATGTCGATCTGGTCCTTGAATTTGGCTTCCTGCTGGAGGTCACGGTAAAATCTGACGGATTCTTTTTCGCGTTCCACCGCGAAATCCAGTATTTCGTTGAAATCTTTTTCTGTCATTGGGTCCTCTGGTTTTGATTGATAGGAGTGGGAAAAAAAGGAAAGCCCGCGCCAGGCGAGCTTTCCATGTCATCTTAAGTTAATCTATGGGTTCGAACATGTCTTTGCCGACACCGCATTCAGGGCAAACCCAATCTTCGGGCAGGTCTTCAAACGGTACGTCGTCATTCTCGGCGGGATCATAGATCCAGCCGCAGGCAATGCATTGATATTTTTGCACTGTATCCTCCTTAGTAGGTTTCTTTGAAGATCTCAAAATGATCCCGGGGATGGTCACAACTGGGGCAGATTTCCGGGGCTTCCCTGCCTTCGTGGATATAGCCGCAGTTGTTGCATTTCCAAAACAGGACCTCATCCCTTTTGAAGACCTTTTGGTCACGGATATTTTCATAGAGCTTGCGAAAACGTTTTTCATGCGCTTTCTCGACCAGGGCGATCATGCGCCAGGATTCGGCTATCTCTTTGTAGCCCTCCTCTTCGGCGATCTCGGCAAATATGGGATAGAGTTCGCTCCATTCATCCTTTTCACCCTTGGCGGCGTAATCAAGGTTTTTAAGCGTGCTTTCCGCGGTCCAACCCACGGGATAGGACGCGGTTATGCTCATCATCTCGCCTTCCAAACCCTGCTTGAGCATATGCTTGAAGAAGACCTTGGCATGTTCTCTTTCATTATCGGCAGTCTCGGTGAATATATTGGAGATCTGCACAAAACCTTCTTTCCTGGCGGTCTTGGCGGAATACATATAGCGCATGCGGGCCTGGCTTTCACCAGCAAACGATTTCAACAGGTTTTCAGCTGTACGCGTATCTTTGAACGGCATATCGGTTTTATTCCTCCTGGGGTTTATTTATGTGGTTTTCCAGAGTCCATGGATATTGCAGTATTCCCGCACCTCGAGGACATTTTCCGGCTTCACGCGGAAGAGCGCTTCAGGGGCGTCGCCTGGTTTGAGCTCCTTGCGATACACTTTGTCGTCCGTAAGCACCTCGATCATGGTGATGTAGTGCTTTTCTTCCATGGGATGTGGTGTGGAACCAACGGTGACCTTGACTTTGTCACCCAGTTCCGTGACAACCGGCACATGTTTTTCCAGGGCGGCATCCACGGTGTTTCCTTCAAGTAGGTTCATGGGTTCGCCGCAGCAAACCAATTCCCCACCTCCGGAATAAAGAACTTCAACAACGTTGCCGCAGACTTTGCAGTGGTATATTTGACGTACTTCGATCATAAGAATCTCCTTAATTTTCGTTTATTTATAAACTAAAAGCACAAGGCTGTTTTGTCAACCTAAATCTGAGCTGGTATCAGGAAAATATTTTCCTTGCCAAAAAAAACGATTATTATATCAAGGTAAAAAATATGTTTGTCTGGAGAGAAAAAAACTGCCCATGAAACGTTTGTGGACGATATTGTTCATGTTCCTGCTGCTGGCGGGATGCGTTGAATACGATGAAGAACTTTGGCTGAACCAGGATGGTTCCGGCCGGGCCCAGCTGCGGCTTGTCCACCGTTCAAACTACGCCAATACAAATGAGATCATGCGCAAGGCTGAGCTTCCCGGCATACATCTTCTGGATTCACAGGTCTCCAGATCCGGCCCCTACGTCGTCTACAAGGTCAGTTTCAGATTTGATGACATCGAAGCTTTCAATAATGTTAACGACCAGCTTTCGGAAGCGGATTTTTGGGGGGCGATCACCCTCAACCAAACCCCGGAGGGGAACATTATCTTCAAACGCAGGATATCCCTGGGTAGCCAGGAAACCGACGATATCGGCGATATCCTGGAAAACATCTACAGCCGGGAACAAACCAGCCATCCCACCTGGCGCTACAAACTGCACGTTCCCTGGAAGATCATCTCCGCAAACACCCTGGCGGAAAACATAGACAAGGGCGAAAAGACCATCAGTTGGGAGTACGACACCAGGCGGATGTGGAACAAGTATGAAACAATGACAGTTGAGATGAAAAGGGGAACCAGTTGGCTGGTCTACGTATTGATCGGTGTGGTGACGATACTGGTGGTATTCTTTATTGTATGGCTGATACGCATTGCCAGGCGCTCCCATCTGCGGGACACGCTCAGGCGGGCAGGGGAAAATTCTAACACAGATAACTGAGCAGCCGGTTTGGCTTTCGCGCGGGGCTATTCTATCAAACTGTTATCTAAATTTGGCCGGCAATAATTGGAAGCCAATACCATAGTACTATTATCCAGTTTATAACGCCCAGTACCACAAGCGCGTAATGCCCGAAGGTGGGGCGGGAAAAATCCTTGTCAAGTTTGGCATTGACCGAATTCAAAAAGCTTTGCACCGGATAAATGCACCAGACCGAGGCTCCCAGCAGGGCCAGGCTGGCGAGTATTGCCAGAAAAGAATTGGCAGGGCTGAGATAGGTGACCACGCCATTGGAGACGAACCAGAAAAGGATCAGGGTCAATAACCAGAACCAGCCATTGGCTGTGAAGCTCCTGTAACGGGATTGAACCCCCAGGTCCTGATCTTTGGATATCTGGTAAAATACCCCGACAATGGCAAAGGGATTTACAATGACCCTCCAAAAACTCAAAGAGGTCTTGCGCTTGCGGTTGTAGCGCAGGAACCTCCAGTTTCTGTAAAGCCAGTAAACTTCAAATAATCCAAAACTGACCAGGCAGAGGATCACCAGCCGGGAAAGGGGGAGATAATAGTAAAGCGGTGCCTTTTCGTCTCTGGTTTCCATCTCGGATATGTCCTCGTCAGTCGACGGGAGTTTGAAATTGGATTCATGCAGGAACTTCATCAATTCCGGGATCTCGTTTATCTTCACCCATTTTGGTGAGCTGAGGTCCATCACGTAGGAATTGGTGTCCAGCTTGTCCTCAAGTATGAGGGACATGATGTCTTTGGGTTTGACAGGCCCCAAAGTCCGGCCTTCAAGGGTGTAAAAATATTTTGTCATAGTGAGAAAAGAGGGCTGATGCCGAATACATCAGCCCTTGATATCCGGTTTAGAGTTTGCTCATGTAATCCAGCAGATCGGCAACACGGCAGGAATAACCCCACTCGTTGTCATACCAGCTGAAGATCTTTGCCATTTTGCCCTTCACGTTTGTGGAGGGGGCGTCGAAGATCGAGGAGTAATGGTTGCCCACGATGTCTATGGAGACAAGTTCCTCCTCGGAATAGCTGAGGTAGCCTTTCAAATATGTTTCGGCAGCCTCTTTCATGGCTGAATTGATCTCCCCCTTGGAGGCCTCCCTTTCCAGAATGCAGGTGAGATCCACCAATGAACCGTCGGGAGTGGGGACGCGTATGGCCAGCCCGTCCAGTTTGCCGTCAAGCTCCGGTATCACGAGTCCGATGGCTTTCGCGGCACCTGTGGAGGTGGGGATGAGGCTCATCGATGCCGCGCGGGCGCGGCGCAGATCCTGATGCGGCAGATCCAGGATCCGCTGGTCATTGGTGAAGGAATGCACGGTGGTCATCAAACCACTGGCGATGCCAAAGTTATCCTGCAGCACTTTGGCCACGGGGGCCAGGCAGTTTGTGGTGCAGGACGCGTTGGATACAATGACATGCTCGGGTTTGAGGGCGTTGTGATTCACTCCCATCACTATTGTGGCATCTATCTCGTCCTTGCCGGGAGCGGTCAGGATAACCTTGGAAGCTCCTGCCTTGAGGTGCTTTGAGGCGGCTTCACGGGACCTGAAAACTCCCGTGGATTCGATCACGTATTCCACGTTTAGTTCTTTCCAGCGCAGGGTTTCGGGATCCTTTTCCATGAAGGTCTTGATGCTGGTGCCGTTCACGATCAGGCTGTCTTTGGTATGGCTCACCTCCCCGTCAAAGATCTTGTGCACGCTGTCGTATTTGAGCAGATAGGCCAGGGTCTTGGCATCCGTGAGATCGTTGATGGCCACCACCTTGATTTCGGGGTGGTATTTTTCAATGGCGCGAAGGACAAGCCTGCCAATGCGTCCAAATCCGTTTATTGCTATGTTTGTCATTTGCTTTCCTTTATATACGTTTATAATAATATGCTCTGGTTGGCGCTTCCGCTAACCTGGCAGAAACCAATAACAGTGTTTTTGATTCTCTCCTCGCCCTTGACCATCCATTTGCGGGGATCGAATTTGCTCTTATTGGGGATGTATTGGGCCGGATCCACGTCCGGCGGGCAGACGATGGCATACTTTTCCTTTTCCCAGTAAGCCTGGACGGCGGCAGCCATATCCATCTGATAGTGGGTGTCCTTGTTGATCTTGACCACCCCATTGGCGATGGCGGTGATCTGCTGTTCGTCCGTGAGCCCCGAGGCTCCGTGCAGAACAAGGCCGCGCTCGACACCGTTCCTGATCAGAAGGTCATCGATCTCCTTGATCAGGTCCAGGCGCAACACCACGTTCTCACCTTTCGTAACGCCGTGGTTGGTACCCACTGAGGCCGCGAAGAGATCCACATTGGTCTTTTGCACAAATTCCAGGGCTTCCTCCGGCTTGGTGTATAGCTCGGTCTCGGATACGATCTCATCTTCCGTCCCCTTGATATGCCCTATCTCGCCCTCCACGATCACCCCGTGCCTGTGGGCCACGTCCACAACCTCTTTGGTGACCCTGATGTTTTCCTCCAGGTTCTCTTGCGAGGCGTCGATCATGACGGAGGTCACCAGGTTTTTTTCGATGCAGTACACAATGAAATCAAAATAGTTGGGTGTGGCGTGGTCAATGTGCAGGCCCACGCCGCTTTTGCCAAACTGCGCGGCGATGGTCTTCACCATTGTGGAGATGAGTTGCGCTCCGCCTTTCATATCCTGGGATTCCCCCGCCGCGTATTTGCAGGCGCCACTGCTCATTTGCAGCAAACCGTCCGAATTCACGGCGGCGTAGCCCTGGATGATGCCGCGGATCTGGGCGTCAAAGACCACGTTGGATGCTATTATGCCAAACCTATTCTTTTTTGCCTTGAGGAAGACATCACCAAGTTGCTTTGCGGTTAAATACATTGTTCAAACCTCCCGGTTAGTTAATTTATATTCTTTCTTATTACGTTCTTTATCAATTGCCTTGCGTGTCAAGATAAATCCTCATCATTCGTCTCCTCAGCGCTTTCCAGTATTTGAACCCCGTTTTCAAGTTCCAGCGCTGGGGTGGGTTCATCCGTGGGAAGTTCCTGCACCTTGTTCAGCTTTTTCTCGATCTGGCGGCTGCGGTGGCTGGCGGTCTCGATCGAATTGGATGCTTCCTGCAATTTCTTCTGGGTTTTTTCCAGAACCTTGCCGAACTTTCCGAATTCGTTCTTGACCGCGCTGAGGATCCTCCAGACCTCTCCGGTCCTTTTTTCGATGGCCAGGGTGCGGAATCCCATCTGCAGGCTGTTCAGGATCGCGGATACGGTCGTCGGCCCAACGACGATCACCTGATACTTGCGCCTGATGGTCTCAAAAAGTTCCGGATCCCTCAAGACCTCAGCGTAAAGTCCTTCCACGGGGAGAAAGAGCAGCGCGAAGTCCGTCGTGAAGGGTGGATTGATATATTTGTTGTGAATGTCCCGCGCGCATTCGATGATCCTGCTTTGCAGACCCTTGCGAGCGATGTCGACGATCGCGGAGTCGCCTTTGTCCCAGGCTTCGATGAGCCGGTGGTAATCCTCGATGGGGAATTTGGCGTCCATGGGCAGGTAGACGGATTCCAGCTCTTCGTCCCGTCCGGGAAGGCGGATGGCAAATTCCACCGTCTCGTCACGCCTCTTGTGGGGTTTGTAATTACGCACGTACTGCTCCGGGGTCAACATCTGTTCCAGGATCATCTCCAGCTGGATCTCGCCCATCACGCCGCGGGTCTTGACATTGCTCAGCACTTTTTTCAGGTCTCCGACCCCGTTGGCCAGGTTTTGCATCTCGCCCAGGCCTTTGTGGACGAGCTCCAGGCGTTCGCTAACCTGTTTGAATGAATCCCCCAGGCGCTTTTCCAGGGTCTCGTGGAGCTTCTCATCCACCGTCTTGCGCATTTCCTCCAGCTTGGTCTCATTGTTGGTGCGGATCTGCTCCATTCTGTTCTCGAGGGCGGTTTTCAGGGTTTCGAATTGGGTCTCTTCGGTTTTGGTCAGATCCTGCAGCTTCCGGGCCAGGGATTCGGAAAGGTTGTTCAGGGCCTGGCTGAGTTCCTCGCGGTTTTTGCCCGCGTCGGCATTGATCTGCTGGTTCAGTTTGGCCAGGGCGGCCGTGGTTTCCTCACGGTTGCTTCTGTTCTCTTTGTTGATGGATTCATTCAGCTGGGTTAACGAGACGCCAAGCTCTTTCCTTGTTTCAGCCTGCGAATTCAGCAGGTCGCCCCTCAGACGCTGCAGATCGTCCCGCATATAGCGGTCAAAAGTTCCCAGCGCGACGTGGAGCTTGTCTATGGATTGGACAAGATCCTGGTTTCCCGATCTCCTCTTGAGCAGAATGAAGAGTATTATGCCCCCCAAAATGAGGCTTAGCCCACAGAACACCACAATTGTTATAAGCATAAATTACCGATTCCTTATAGTTTTCTATACAGGTAATGCAGCATCCCGATGAGGGTAATGTCCTGGTGTTCAAGCGGGTTTATCAGCATTGGCTGGTATTCCTCATTCACCGAGAGAAGCACGATCAATTTGCTGCGCGCGTCCAGGGATAACCTTTTCAGGGTGATCGCCCCGTCGATCCTCAGAGCGCAGATGTGCCCCGTCAACCTGTCCCAATCCTGGCTGCGGCGGATCACCACAACGTCGTTGTTCATGATCATCGGTTCCATGCTGTGACCGTTCACGCGCAGGGCTACGTAATCGTCGATCACCCCGTTGATCATGCTGCGGCGGACGCTGATCACATCGAGGCTGGTATCCACACTCTCCGCGGGCATTCCGGCGGCGATCTCGCCCTTCACGCAAAGTTCATAGACATCACTGGCCGCCATTTCTTCCTTGGATCTCACCAGGTTCGAAAGTTCATCGCTGATGAAGCTGCGGATCTTTTCCAGCTTGCGTTCCGTGGAATCGCGCGTATCGCCGATGATATCAAACATCGAACCCCTGCCCGTTATGAACCAGTGCAGGTTGACCCCGTAAACGGTCGCCAGGGTCTTGAGAGTATCCAGGGACGGTTTTATCTTGTTCGATTCCATCTGGGAAATCGCCGAGGCTTTGATCCTTAGAGTTTCGGCCAGTTCCACCTGGGTGAGTTTAAGTTTTTTGCGCAATGACCTCAGTCTATCTCCGATCATGTGCTTCCTCCCTTGTTATTATAATTAGTGGATATGAAACCACTTTGAGACATGATTTAAGCAAGGCTGTATCTGTCAAGTAGATTACTTGACCGCCCCCTCCCGGGCTTTTTACAGAGGGAAAGCCAGAACCTCACACGCCCGTGTGGGGATGGTTTTCCACGGCAGGATTGGAACTTATGAACAGATTTTTATGATCTTACTTCTGGAATTTGGCCTTGAAAACTACGCTGGTTATGAGTTCTATCAGGAAACCGTAGATGCCGCCACCCACGATCCAGATGACCAGCATGCCCCATTTCCCAAATTCAGGCGGAGGATCCATCATGACGAAAAAACCGCTGGGAATGCTCACGATGAGTCCCATCAGAAAGCCATGCAGGGCCCAGGTGATCTTCAAACCGCTGATCCCGATGACGAAACCGATGAGTGCCCGGCTGGTGAAAATGAAAGCCATTTCCTTCAAAGACAGCGCGCCCTGTCCGCGGCTCAGCAGAACACAGGCAACACCGGCCAGAATGCCCATCAGGCAGGCAAGGTAAAATCTCTTGAAAGTCATATTCATGCTCCTTGCATATTTATTTCCCGGAAAGGGGGTTCACACATTTTATTAATAATATCCTTTACGAACGCCACAAATTGTCAAGGAAAAAATGAACAATGCCAAGTTTGTTCAAAGTGTGAAAAATTATCCAGCTTATAGCAAGTAAGGCTTGCCGGGCCTACATCCTGAGGACCAGCATATTTTCCACGCGTTCATCACCCCACACCCGGAATCCGTGTTTATGGAGGAGGGGCAGTGAGGAGCAAAAGGATGAGGGCATTATGAGATCGTAACTTTTACGGCTGCCGTAGAAGTGTTGGATATAGGGCAGATCTTCCCGTAATGAGGATGAGGGCGGCTCCAGCAATGTGACGCAGGGATCATGCAGGCCGCCGAAATAGTATCTGGCATGGGGTGTCTGGAAAAGAAATCCGTATTCTTGTAGGAAGCCCAGGCTGGCTTCTGTGTTGTGGACGGACTGCCAGGCGCAGGGGATGTAGGCCGGGTAATTGCGGAAAGCTGCGAGTTCAATGTTCCGGAGGACCCCGGGTTTCTCAGTTTTGGCCACACCCCTCTTTTTCAGCGAATAAAATTTTTCCACCACGCGGAAGCCGAGTTTTTGCGTGAGGTGCAGGCTTTCCACATTCAGATAATAGGTGGCGAATTCATAGGCGATGGCCGGATTTTCCCTTCTCAATTTGCTGGCGACCAAAAAGCTGTGACGGTTCAAAAACTTGGCGATGCCGTGGTTTTGATAGCGGACCTGCACGCGCAGGCCCTCGAACCAGAGGACGTCATCCGGGAAGCGCGTCATTTTCAGGCAGGCGATCGCCCTGCCCTGGTATTCGCACACCCAAAACCAGGGCTCCCTCACCCAGCGGTCGAACACCTTGGGCAGATAGTCCCCGCCTCCCCAGATCCCTCTGGCAACACGCGTCAGATCCGCCTTGTCCGATGGCCTGGCCAAACGGACGACGCATTCATCCAGATCAAATTCCATATCGTCTCCCACGCATCGATCCCAGTATAAGGAAGATTGAACAGCTCGCCAGGGCTGTTTATACCTCCCCATTCAGTTCGGAAATATTGTTGTTGGGAACCTTTAACCTGTCAAGTAAAAGATTTGAGTTTGGGAGTTGCCTGTCAGGGAGTTTGGCGGGAGGCGACAAATAAAGTGATTGACAAAAAACAGGGGTACAGATTCAAGGATTAAACTTGAACATGGAGGATTAGTCCTAATTGGTAAGGCAGCGGTCTTGAAAACCGCCGGGTTCTGCCCTTGGGGGTTCGAGTCCCTCATCCTCCGCCAGCAAATAGAGTGATTCCCTTTGGGGGGAGAGGTGGCCGAGTTGGCTGAAGGCGCACGCCTGCTAAGCGTGTGTGGGTCAAAAGCTCACCGTGGGTTCGAATCCCACCCTCTCCGCCAGATAGATCTTGGGCAGTCGCCAAGTGGTAAGGCAGCAGGTTTTGGTCCTGCCATGCGGGGGTTCGAATCCTCCCTGCCCAGCCAAGGTATTTTGGGATGTCGTCTAATGGTAGGACAGCGGACTCTGGATCCGTACGTGAGGGTTCAAATCCTTCCATCCCAGCCAGTTAAACCCCGGTCACAAGCCGGGGTTTTTTTATTCCCAGGCGCTGCGCCGGTATGTTTGGATCTTGTTGAAATGCTCCCGCGAGGTTTCCGAGAAATCGTTGCGGCCCTGGCGGTCGGCCACGAAATAGAGGTAATTTGTATCGGCGGGATTCAGGGCGGCCTGGATCGACGGCAGGGAGGGATTGCAGATCGGCCCCGGGGGGAGGCCGTAATATACATAGGTATTGTAAGGCGAGTCGATGGCAATGTCCGCGTGGGTGAGGACCTTCCTCTTGACGCCCTGTTTTTCCAGGATGTAATCCACCGTGGAGCAGGATTCCAGGCGCATCCCGATGTTGATGCGGTTTTGCATCACTCCGGCTATGATCTCCCGTTCATCCGGATGGGCGCTTTCCTTTTCCACGATGCTGGCCAGAATGAGTCTGGAATAAAAATCCTGTGTCTGCCGGGGGTCGATGCCGGCTTTATGGAGTTCGCTGAAAAACTGGCTGGTCATGATTTCGAGGATCTTCCGGGCATTGAGGTTGACGTCGAATTTGTAGGTTTCGGGATACAAAAAGCCCTCCAGGGAGGAGACTCTGAATCCGGTCAGTTCACGCACCAGGGCGGTATCCTTGGAGGCCGCGTGGAGTTCGTCATGGGTGGCGAGCTCCTTTTCCGCGATCAGATCCAGGGTTTTGGTTAAGGTCAGGCCTTCCGGGAAGGTGATCGTGACATAGGCAAATCTCCCCGTTTCAAAAAGAGACAGGGTTTTGCTGAGGCTATAATTCCCCTCCAGTTCATATGTCCCGGCCATCAGGCGGCGGTCCGTGCCCCGTATCTTGGCCAGCAGCCGGAAAAGAAAAGTGCTGCGGATGATGCCGTTATCCTTGAGTTTCTTCGCGATGCTGGCAGCGTTGTCACCAGCGGTCACCTTCAGCAGCAGAGGCTCGGATCCAAGCGGAACATACATATGCCAGGCGGATATGGCCAGGAAGGCCACACAGACGGCTAAAATGAGGCAGATTATCAGGCGCGGGGCTTTTATGATCCCTCCCCCCTGCTTTCCAGATAACTCTTCAGGATCATGGCCGCTGCCATGGCGTCCCGTATTGCGCGGCTCTCTTTCCAGGTGTATCCCATTTTGATCAATTCTTCTTTTGCTTCAGAGGTGGAATAACGTTCGTCCCAGGCAAGGACGGGGGTGTCCAGGGAGGCGTCCAGTTTTTCCCGGAATGCCATTGTTTCCTCTGTTTTGGGAGTGTTGCCGCCTTCGATAGCGTATGGCATGCCAACTAGCACCAGTTCAATATCAAATTCCCGGATAACCGGTCTCAGTTCTTCCAGAATGAGACCAAAACCCTGGTTGGGAATCACTTTCAAGGGTTTGGCAAAGAGTTTGAGGGGATCGCTTACCGCCAGCCCGATCCGCTTTTCGCCATAGTCAATTGCGAGTATGCGGGTTTTGGGGCTCACAGATTGGATTCATCCCTCCAGATGGCGATGTACCAGCGGTTGTCGGCAGGTTCCAGGTAATAGCGGGCAACGCCATTGGCGGTGATCATCGCGTTGGCGGAAAAATATGACAGCTTGAGGTCGAACACGCAGGGGATGACGACCCAATCCTCATGGCCAACCTCCGGATCGTTTTCCCAGTTTTCCTCGGGGGGGATGAGCAGGGTTAACTGAATGTCGTCCGGAGGGGGATAGGATCCATCTGAGGAGCCTTCAGTGAAAAGGTTTCGCGTGAACAACACCTCCTCATCGTAGCCCCACCAGGAATCACGGATCCCATCATCATTGAGGTCTATGCCGATCTCATTCACTTCGGACGAGATGAGTTCAAACCGGAAGTCTTCGGATAGCAGATCCTTGTATATGTTGATGTTCCGCTCGCGGTAGGAGAGTTCGAGATTTTCCAGTACCTCCGCCGGGGTGCGGTTTTGGATCGTGCCATCGGAATTGTCCTCCAGAGGGGGGTGGAACGGATTCCCACAGCTTCCCAGCATCAGGAAGGCCGCTAAAAGGGGCAGGTACAGGAGTTTACTGCGAGAAATCATGCTTCAATTGCCCCCAGGTCGGGTTGTCGAAAGAACGGTAATCATACCAATTGCTGATGTACCAGTATGCTTCCGATTTATTGAAATTAAGCTCCAATTCGCCGGTGTAGGTTTCCGGTTCGCCGGATCCCGCGGGGTAACGCAGGACCTCATACCGGCGGTAGATATTGGCTTCGTTGGAGCTGATCTCGTCCGGCTGTTCCGGCAGTTGGGTCAGGATGATGGCCAGGCTGTCGCTCTGACTGTGCAAATTCAGCAGCATGTCCTGTTCCTGGGAGACGACCCAGGTGGGGGGGATGTTGTAGTCGTTGACATCTTGGACAGAGAAATGAAAAGCAAAATCCTGAGTGAACAGGGTATGGTACTTGACCGCGTTGCGGCTGTCTTCATAGCAATATTCCAGGTTTTCCAGGCAGAGGTCCCAATTTGTGGCGTAGCTGTTCCAGGGGGCGGGTTTGGTCGGGGGATCGGAATCCCTCACCCTGAACAGATCGCATCCGCCCAAAGAAAAAGCAAGCAGCAGCAATATGGCAACATTTCTCATAATCTCATCCTATTTTTTGGTTGTTTTGTGTCAATAGATATTTTCATCCAACTTCATAACCCATAACCCAAAACGCGTACCTTTCAAAGTTGCAGCGTTTAGCGTTGTGACGTTTTGTCGTGGAATGGTGGAAGGGTGAAAGGGAGTGTATAGGAACGTCAAACGTCCCCGTTTGATAAGCTCCGAAGGAGCTTTCGAAAAAGCCCTGCGGGCTTTGACAGGCGGGTCGCCTGTCGCTCCTGACAACCAACCCCAAAAATCCGCTAAGATCATGATCATCTGCGTCATCCGCGTTCCATTCTTTCATTCTTCATTCTTCATTTTACTAACCCATAACGCCTCACGCCTCATTATCCATTTTACATTCAAAATTGTACATTTTCATTTCCCTTTCACATTTTGAACCAAAGATCCCGATCATCCTGTTCATCCCTAGTCTATTCTAAGATCCTGTAGATCAGGTCATCAGAGTTCTATCTTTCTCCGCGTTCCCTTTGCGCCTCCAGGATAAATCCAGGAAAACAAGGCGGCAGATGCATTATCTTCGGGGGTGGGGAAAAAAAGATAAAAAAGCCATTGACAGAATCGGGAGCACCCAAAATGCTGTCCCTCACTTGTAAAAAACAGATATAGCGTATAGCACAAGTCCCAAATTTTGCAGGGATTTATAGTTCTTTAGGAGGAACGATGTTATCCTGGAAATGGGGTACTCGTATGAGTATCACAGGGGTAAAAACCTTAAATTTTGACCCCGCCCAACGAAGATTTTACTTAACCGAAAGAACCCGGACGAGCTTTGGCTGCTCTGATGAGCTGGCCTCAAGCCGGCAGGGATTTTTCCGCCATAATTGTGGAGGAATCAGTGAATAAATCTGAAAATCGCATCCGGATCAAGCTTAAGGCGTATGACCACCGCCTGCTGGATCAATCTGTGTCGGAGATCGTCAAGAGCACCCGCAATACGGGTGCCAAGATCATCGGTCCAATACCGCTGCCGACAGATAAGACCCTCTATACCATTCTGCGTTCGCCCCACGCGGACAAGAAATCGCAGGATCAATTCCAGATGCTGATACACAAGAGATTGATCGATATCATGAATCCCACCCAGCAGACCACGAACGCTTTGAAGAAACTGAGCCTGCCGTCCGGGGTCCACGTGGAGATCAAGGCCAATACAAGGAGCTGAGCATGATCGGATTGATTGGAAAAAAGATCGGCATGACCCAGATATTCGATGCCGACGGCAAGGTTGTCCCGGTAACCGTCATCAAGGCGGGCCCCTGCCGGGTTATCTGCAAACGCACCAAGGACCTGCACGGTTATGAGGCAATGCAGCTGGGCTATGAAGAGATCGAAGAAAAGAGAAGCAAACGGCCCATCGCCGGATATTATAAAACGAACCAAAGCCCCGTTTACCGTTATCTGCGGGAATTCCGCCCAGCGTTTGGGCAAGAGCTTGCAGATTATGAGATCGGGAAAGAAGTGACCGCCGGGATCTTCAATCCCGACGAAACGGTCAGCGTTCGCTCGATATCCAAGGGCAAAGGTTTTACCGGAGTGATGAAACGGCATGGATTTTCCGGTTTCATGCAATCCCACGGAGTACATGAATCCTTCCGTGGCGGCGGCTCCATTGGGCAATGCGCCCAACCCTCCCGCGTATTGAAAGGCATGAAAATGGCCGGACAGCATGGCAACCGCCGGGTTACCGTCCGTCATCTCAAGATCGTCCAGGTTGACCCGGACCAAGGCCTGGTGATGGTGAAGGGCACCGTGCCCGGACACCGCAATTCACTGGTGACCATACATAAGGAACAATAGGGGAGAAACAATGGTTAAAGCATATAAATTCAACTCCCTCGGCGAACAGATGGAAGAGATAGAGCTTCCCGCCAGCATTTTCGACGTTGACGTGAATTCTCCCAAAGTGCTGCTGCATGAAGTGGTGACCATGTATCTTGGCAACCAGCGCCAGGGAACCGTGCAGAAGAAAAACCGGGCCATGACGGCCGGCAGCACACGCAAGCTTTTCAGGCAAAAAGGCACCGGCAACGCCCGGGCCGGAAGCCGCCGCTCACCTGTCCGGGTGCATGGCGGACGCGCCTTCGCGATCCTGCCCAAGGACTGGTACCGCAAGATACCGCGCGGCAAAAAGCGCATGGCGCTCAAGGTTGCCCTGACAGACCGGGCCCGTGAAGGCAGGATCTACATCGTGGATTCATTGGATTTTGAGGCGCCGAGCACGAAACGGGCCCTGGAGATCCTGGGCAGGATCATCCCTGAGAACGGCCGCAAGCTGGTCGTTACGGACGGACACCACCTGCCGACGGTGAAATCCTTTGACAACCTGCCGGAAGTGATGACTGACAGGGCGGACAGCCTGCATGCCTATGAGATACTGAAAAGCAGCTATATCCTGATGACCCAGGACGCGCTAAAAAAAGTCGAGGAGGTATTCAGCTCATGATCCATCCGCGCAACATAGTGATCTCGCCCATCATCTCTGAAAAGAGTGAACACCGGGTGCTAAACAACAATACCTATACATTCAAAGTAAGCATAAACGCCAACAAGATCGAGATCAAGCACGCCATAGAGAAGATCTTTTCCGTAAAAGTGCTTGATGTGAATACGATCCGGATGCTGGGCAAGCCAAAGAGCCTCGGCAGATACAATGGTAAACGCCCGGATTGGAAAAAAGCGATCGTAAAACTGCGTGAAGGCGACAAGATCGCAGCTTTCGATCTCTAAGAGGTAAATCATGGGAATTAAGAAATACAAACCGACCACCCCGACGCTGCGTTTCCGGACCGGATATACCTTTACGGAGATTACCGCCGATAAACCCGAGAAATCCTTGTTGAAGCCGATCCGCAAATCCGGCGGGCGCAACAACCAGGGCAGGATCACCTGCCGCCACCGCGGCGGGGGACACCGCCGGCATTACCGGGTTATAGATTTCAAACGGGATAAATTTGGCATTCCAGCCAAAGTCGCCTCAATTGAGTACGATCCCAACCGCACCGCCAGGATCGCCCTGTTGCATTACGTTGACGGGGAGAAGCGCTACATAATCGCCCCGGATGGTTTGGAAGTTGGCGCCAAGGTGATGTCCGGCCCCGAGGCCGAGATCGCTCTGGGCAATGCCATCCCCCTGGAATTCATTCCCATGGGCTCCACCGTCCACAACATCGAGCTCAAGAAAGGACGGGGCGGCCAGATCGCGCGTTCCGCCGGAGCCTACGCCCAGGTCGTGGCCAAGGACGGTGATTATGTGCACGTGAAGATGCCCTCGAACGACGTGCATCTGGTGCGCAAGGAATGCCTTGCCACGATAGGCCAGGTAAGCAACGTTGACCACAATCTGATCCAGATCGGCAAAGCCGGACGCAACCGCTGGAAGGGTATCCGGCCCACGGTCAGGGGCGTGGCGATGAACCCTGTAGACCATCCGATGGGCGGCGGTGAAGGCAAGGCCTCCGGAGGAGGACATCCGGTGTCTCCCTGGGGCAAACCAGCCAAGGGCGGCAAGACCCGCAAAACCCGCAAGTATTCCGATAAGTATATCGTGAAAGCGTTTAAAAAGAGATAAGGGAAAGAAAAATGGCACGTTCAATCAAAAAAGGCCCCTTTGTCGACGACCACCTGCTGAAAAAAGTGGAGGTCCTGAACTCTGAGGACAAAAAAAATGTGATCAAGACATGGTCGCGCCGCTCAGTGATCATACCATCTTTTATCGGACACACCTTTTCGGTTCACAACGGACACAAGTTTGTGCCGGTTTACGTTACTGAGAATATGGTGGGGCACAAGTTGGGGGAGTTTTCCCCCACCCGCACCTACCGTGGACATAAAGACAAGAAAAGCAAGGCAAAATAAAGGGATATAGATAATGGAAGCGTCAGCTAAACTCCGTTTTGCCCGTGGATCAGCCCGCAAGGCGAGGCTGGTTTTGGATATGATCCGCTATAAAAGCGTTCCTGAAGCGCAGAACATACTGCGGTTTTCACGCCGCGGAGCAGCGGATCCCATTGGAAAACTTCTGGCTTCAGCCGTGGCCAACGCCCAGGTTAAAGACCCGAAGGTGGACCTAAGCCAGGTCTATGTGACTCTGGCAACCGCCGATTCAGGTCCACAAATGAAACGTTATATGCCCAGGGCCCATGGCAGGGCCTTCATGATCCGCAAACAGACCTGCCATATTTCCCTGGAAATTCAAACACTGGAATAGGAGGAATACCTTGGGACAAAAGATCAACCCCATTTTATATCGCATCGGCGTGAATAAGGATACAGATTCCATCTGGTTTGCTCAGGGTGCCACATACGTGGATTACCTCCATGAAGATATCAAGATCCGTAATTATATCCACAAACGCCTGGAATCCAAGATGGTCTCGAAGGTCAAGATCTTACGCAAGGCCAGTTCGATCACCATTGATGTCCACACTGCACGCCCCGGACTCGTCATTGGGAAGAAAGGCGAGGATATAGACCGTTTGCGGAATGAGCTGAACGTTCTGATAAACAAGAATCGCAAGAACCCGATAACGGTATCCATCAATATCGAACAGATCGACAAGATGTGGCTCGACGCGCGCCTGGTCGGTTATGAAGTGGCACGGCAGCTGGAAGAACGTGTTGCCTTCCGCCGCGCCATGAAGCTGGCAATGCGCAACGTGCTCAAGGAAGGCGCCCTGGGAGTCAAAGTACAGATCTCGGGACGACTTGGCGGAGCTGAGATCGCCAGGACAGAACGCTACAAGCAAGGCCGCACACCGCTGCACACCCTGCGCGCCGATATCGATTATGCCAATGTGGAGGCAAACACCACCTATGGAGTGATAGGGATCAAGGTTTGGATCTACAAAGGCGAAATTCTGGGTTAGGAGAAGGTAATGTTAGCACCAAAGAAAGTCAAACATCGCAAGATGATGAAGGGCAGGCGGAAAGGCCTTGCCTGGAGTGGAAGCAACGTGGATTTTGGCGATTATGGATTGATCGCACTCGAAGATGCCTTCATCACCAGCCGTCAGATCGAAGCGGCGCGTATTGCCATTACCCGCCACATGAAACGTTTGGGAAAGGTTTGGATACGTATATTCCCGGATAAGCCAATTACCAAGAAACCAGCGGAAACGCGCATGGGCAAAGGCAAGGGAGCACCGGAATACTGGGTTGCCGTCGTGCGGCCCGGGCGGGTGCTCTTTGAGGTCGAAGGTGTGAGTGTGCAGATCGCCAAGGAAGCAATGCGTCTCGCCTCTCACAAACTGCCGATCAAGACCCGTCTGATCGCCCGCGAAGGAGTGGAATTATGAAGATCGACGAGATCCGTGACTTGAATACAGACGAACTGCACACCAAGCTCGAGGAATTGCACGTGGAGCTTTTCAACCTGCGGTTTCAGAAATCCAAGAACCTGCTGGACAGGATGGACAGGCTGCGTCTGGTGAGAAGAGAGATTGCCCGCATCAATACAGTTATGAATGAAAGAGAAAAGGCAGTGAGGTAAACCGTGGCACAAACCAGAAAAATGATCAAGCAGGGTGTCGTCGTCAGCGACAAGAATGACAAGACCATAGTTGTCAGTGTCCTGAGGCAATACATACACCCTCTGTATAAGAAGACGGTACGCAGGAATAAGAAATTCATGGCCCATGACGAGAACAACGAAGCCCATGAAGGTGATGTTGTGCAGATCGTGGAATACCGTCCCATGAGCGCCAGGAAACGCTGGGCTCTGCACAAGATAGTCGAGCGCAGCAAATAAAGGGGTTGTGGAATGATTCAAGCGCAAACGATGTTGAATATCGCCGATAACTCCGGTGCCAAGAGAGCCATGTGCATCAAAGTGCTGGGCGGCACCAGACGTAAATACGCCAGTATTGGCGACATAGTTGTAGTCGCGATCAAATCCGCCACTCCAGGCGGTAAAGTGAAGAAAGGCAGCGTGGAAAGGGCGGTGATCGTCCGCACAGCAAAGGAGATCCGACGCCCGGACGGTTCATACATCCGTTTTGGCGACAATGCTGCCGTGATAATCGATGAAAAGCATGATCCCAAGGGTACCCGCATCTTTGGTCCGGTGGCCCGCGAGCTTCGCGAAGCCCATCACATGAAGATCGTTTCCCTGGCGCCTGAAGTGCTTTAGGAGAATGATATGGCAGAAAAACTGAGATTGAAAAAAGGCGATTACGTGATCGTGATCTCCGGCGAGGACAAAGGCCGGAAGGGTCGCATCCTGAAAGCTTATCCAAAAACCAACCGGGTTATTGTGGAAAAGGTTCACATGATAAAGAAACACACCAAACCCTCGCAAAGCAATCCGCAGGGTGGCATTGTTTCCATGGAAGCGCCCGTCCATGCTTCCAATGTGATGCTCTTTAACGAGAAACTGAATTCTGTTTCCAAACCGGTCATCAACGTCCGGGCGGGAAACCGGATCCGCATCTGCAAGAAATCCGGCGATGAGTTATAGAGGTTTATACCATGAATAGAATGAAGGAACATTACCGGAAGGTGGTTATTCCAGCCCTCAAGAAGCAGTTTAAATACAAGAACCTGCACCAGGTGCCACAGCTTAACAAGATCGTGGTGAGCATGGGGGTTGGAGAGGCCACTCAAAACAAGGCGATTCTGGACAACGCCGTGAAGGATCTGGAACAGATAACGGGAAGAAAGGTCATCATAACCAAAGCCCGCAAATCCATATCCAATTTCAAGCTGCGGGCGGGAATGCCGATAGGTTGCAAGGTCACCTTGCGCGATGAGACAATGTATGAATTCTTTGACCGCCTGGTCTCCATTGTCATTCCCCGCATCAGGGATTTCCGCGGTATTCCGGCTGATTCTTTTGACGGAAGGGGGAATTTCTCCCTTGGCATCAAGGAGCAGACCGTTTTCCCGGAGATCGAATACGATAAGATCGATGCCGTGCGCGGCATGAACATAAACATAATAACAACAGCGCAAACCGATGATGAATCCCGGCAATTGCTGAAAGAACTCGGCATGCCGTTCAAGCGCAGCGAATAAGGAGAATATATGGCCAAGAAATCCATGATTCTTAAACAGCAGAGAACACCAAAGTTCAAAGTAAGAAAATACAACCGTTGCAAGATTTGCGGTCGCCCCAGGGCCTATATGCGTGATTTTGGCATGTGCCGGCTGTGCTTCCGCAAATATGCTTCCCAGGGGCAAATACCCGGGATTACCAGAGCTAGCTGGTAAAATAATGGAGGAATGAATGAGCGTTAGTGATCCGATAGCTGATGCATTGACCAAGATACGCAATGCATATCGTGCCGGGCATACGCAGGTGACGGTCAATCACAATCGCATAGTTGAAGCGCTGGTGAAGATCCTTGCCGCAGAGAATTTTGTGAACAACGTCCAGGTACTCGAGAAAGATCCTGAACAAAAGATAAATTATCGCCGCATCCTGGTAAATCTCCGTTATACAAATGACGGGGTTCCCGTAATGCAAGGCATTATAAGGGTATCCAAACCGGGAAGGCGCGTGTATGTGAAAGCGAACAACATCCCCAGCGTGTATAACAACACAGGCTGCGCGGTGATATCCACATCCGATGGTGTGATGGTGGACCGTGATGCCAGAATCCGGCGCGTTGGCGGAGAATACATCTGTAAGGTGTGGTAGGAGGAATAAATGTCACGCATTGGAAAAGCCCCTATCAAATTTGATGAAAACACCAAAGTGGAGATCAAGGACAACGTCGTCCACGTCAAAGGAAAACTGGGTGAATTGCAGTACGGTCTGCTGCCCGGGATAACCGTGGAACTGGAAGATGGCGTCATAAACGTGAAACGCAGCGATGAGAGCAAACCCCAACGTGCTTTGCATGGTCTGACAAGGGCCTTGCTTAAGAACATGGTCACCGGAGTCTCCGAGGGTTTCCAAAAGACCCTCAATATCATCGGCACCGGCTATTCGGCTGAACGGATCGGACCTTGGTTGAGACTTAGTTTAGGTTTTTCACACGACATACTGATGGAAGTTCCGGATGATCTTACCGTGGAAGCAGAACCCATTCCCCGTTCCAAGGGAACACGCAGCGATTTGCAAAGCGTGATCCGCATAAAGGGGATCGACAAGCAGCTGGTTGGCCATTTTGCCGCTGAAATACGTTCCTGCCGCCCGCCGGAAAACTACAAAGGCAAGGGTGTGCGGTATGTGGACGAGCATGTCACCATAAAAGCTGGTAAGGCCGGAGCCTAGGAAATAAGGAACTGATTATGATTAAGCCAAGTAATATGATAAAAACAGCCTATCGCAAAAGGCGTAAAGCAGCCATCCGCAAAAAGGTGCACGGCACTGCGGAGCGCCCGCGTCTGGTTGTATTCCGCAGCCTGAACCACATATACGCCCAGATTGTTGATGACACTGTGGGAAAGACTCTGGTGTCCGCCTCTTCAAAGAGCAAGGACATCGAACTTTCCTCAGATACGAAGAAGACCGAAATGAGTTTTCAGGTGGGCCAGAAACTTGCTGAGAAGGCCAGGGACGCCGGAGTAACAAAAGTGGTTTTCGATCGTGCCGGATACAAATACCATGGCAGAGTCAAGGCTTTGGCGGAAGGCGCCCGCAAAGCCGGACTGGATTTCTGATAGGAGGAAGCTTGAGATACGAAAATAACATTCCTGAAGAAGAGAGACTGACCGAGACCGTCATAGACACCAAACGCGTGGCCAAGGTCGTCAAGGGCGGAAGGAACTTCAGTTTTAGTGCCATAGTAGTTGTCGGCGACCGGGCCGGTAAAATTGGAGTGGGCGACGGCAAGGCGAACGAAATTGCCGATGCCATACGCAAAGCCAAGGAAAAAGCCACGAAGAACATGTTCAACGTTCCGATCATAAAGGGTACGATACCCCATGAGATCGTGGCTCGCTTTGGAGCCAGCCGGGTGATGATGAAACCAGCTTCTGCAGGTACGGGGATCATCGCCGGTGGGACGACCCGCGCCATTTTTGAGGCCGCGGGGATCGAAAATATCCTGTGCAAATCCCTGGGTTCAAACACCCCTTGTAACGTTGTGAAAGCCACAATTTCCGGATTGAAATCCATGCGGACCCTATCCGACATCTCCAGATTGCGCAATAAGACCATTGCGGAGATCACCGGGCAGGAGGAGAAAAAATGAAGATCAAGGTCACTCAAGTTCGCAGCACCATAAATCGCAAAGAAAATCATAAGCGGGTTATCAAATCCCTTGGTTTGGGATCTCCCGGCAAGAGCCGGGTTCATGAAGATAGCCCCTGCATCCGGGGTATGATCAACAAAGTATCGTACCTCCTCAAAGTTGAAGAAGAGAAGGGAGAATAACATGCATACCCTTTCAAATCTGGGAAAGCCTGAAGGGAGAAAGAATAAGAAACGCCTGGGCAAGGGAGAAGGTTCCGGGCTGGGAAAACAATCCGGACGCGGCCACAAAGGCAAGAAATCCCGTTCCGGCGGTAATGTGCCGATTTGGTTCGAAGGTGGACAGATGCCTCTCAACCGCCGTCTTCCCAAGCGTGGATTCAAAAATCCCTTCCGCAAGAATTTCCGCATCCTGAATCTTTCCCGCTTGACAGACCTTGAAGAATCTGAGTTTGACATCGCCAAGCTCGAACAGATGGGATTGCTGCCCACCAAGGGTAAGAAAGCCAAATATCCGGTCAAGGTCCTGGCCAGCGTCAATCAAGAATTCACCAAGACCGTTCACATACAGGCCAACGCATTCTCAAAGCGTGCTGTTGAACTGATCGAAGCTAACGGTGGCAAGGCGGAGGTAATTTAATTTGTTCAAAACTATATCGAATATCTTCCGGATACCGGATCTTAAAAAGAAGATCCTGTTTACCCTGTTGATTTTGGTTTTATACCGGCTGGGAAGCTTCATTCCCATCCCGGGGGTGGACACAACCCAGCTGAAAGATTTCTTTGCCCGGCAAACCGGCAGCCTGTTCGACTTGCTCAACCTCTTCGTGGGTGGCAATTTCGAAAGAGCCTCGGTTTTTGCCCTGGGGATCATGCCCTATATCACGGCATCGATCGTGATCCAGCTGCTGGGCAGCATAGTTCCCTATTTTGAAAAATTGCGCAAAGAGGGAGCTGAAGGCCAGAAAAAGCTTAATCAGATCACCAGGTATGGAACGGTGTTGCTGGCTGCCTTCAACGCCATTACGATAACGGTTGGCCTGGTCAACATGCAGGGTGGTACCGGCCCCGTGGTTCCCTATCCGAACTTCCTCTTTCATTTTACGGGCATGGTTACCCTGATCACGGGGACCATGATCGTGATGTGGCTGGGGGAACAGATAACCGAGCACGGGATCGGCAACGGCATATCCCTGATCATTTTTGCCGGGATCATAGCGCGTTATCCCGAGGGTTTCGTTAACATGTTCACCACAAGGTTCACGAGCCTGAGGGGCGTCATCGTCTCGCTGGCGGCGATAGTGATCATGGTATTGGTTACCGCAGCGATCATATTCGTGACTGAGGCCATAAGGAAGATTCCCGTCCAATATGCCAAACGAATTGTCGGAAGAAGGGTGTATGGCGGACAAAGCACCTACATCCCCTTGCGCGTGAATACGGCGGGAGTGATCCCGATCATCTTTGCCCAGTCGATTTTGATGTTCCCGGCCACCATAATCACCCTCTTCCAGGGTGGGAATGCTGAACCGGGCACTTTCCTCAGCACCCTCAGGTTATGGTTTTCGCCCGGACAATTCGTCTATACGGTGATATACGTTGGATTGATCATATTTTTTGCCTACTTCTATACCGCGATCGTGTTGAATCCCACGGAAATGGCCGAAAACATGGTAAAATACGGCGGCCACGTACCTGGCAAAAAACCGGGTAAGAAGACAGCGGAGTACATTAATTCCGTTCTCACCCGCATTACCCTGCCGGGAGCTGTATTCTTCGCCTTCGTTGCCCTGTTGCCGGAATTGATGACACATTTCTTCAACCTGCCTTTCTATTTCGGCGGCACGGGATTGATAATCGTGGTGGGTGTTGCCCTGGATACCCTGCGCCAGATTGAATCACATTTGGTCATGAGGCATTACGACGGCTTCATGAAAAAAGGAAAACTACGCGGACGCTCAGGTTGATATGATCATCTGTAAATCACCTTCTGAAATAGAAAAAATGCGTGTCAGTTCCAGAATGATCGGCGAATTGTTCAATGCCCTCGAGGATAAGATCGTTCCCGGTGTCACGACTCTTGAACTGGATGCTTTCGCAGACGACTTTATCAGGTCCAGGGGTGCCAAAGCTGCCTTCAAGGGATATACTGTCCCAGGGTTGCGGCCGTTCCCCGGGACTCTGTGTACATCGGTAAATTCCTGCATTGTGCATGGAATACCTTCACAGAAGGTCGTCTTACAGGAAGGTGATATTATCGGGATCGACGTTGGTGTCCACAAGGACGGTTTTTATGGTGATGCCGCCCGCACTTACGCTGTGGGGACAGTATCTCCTGAAGCCACACGTTTGATGGAAGTTACCCGTGAAGCTTTGCGGCTTGGCATTGCCGCCGCAGTTCCCGGTAACCGCGTTGGCGATATTTCCAACCAGATAGGTTCTTACGTTGCCAAGATGAATTACTTTGTTGCCGACAACCTCACCGGTCACGGCGTGGGTCGCAATCTGCACGAGGAACCGCAGATACCGAATTCCGGCAGCGCCGGAAGAGGCCACCGTCTGCAGCCTGGAATGACCCTGGCCATAGAGCCCATGGTGAATGTTGGTACAAACCGCGTCAAGGAAAAGGGTTGGGAATTCTATGTCGCGGATGGGAGCCTGTCCGCGCATTATGAACACACGATCCTGGTCACGGATACCGAACCCGAGATCCTGAGCTTGGCATAAGGAAGAAAATATGAGCAAACCTGGCGTTATTGAAGTGGAAGGTGTTGTTACAGAAGCCCTTCCAAACACTACTTTTCGTGTACAACTGGAGAATGGCCACGAGATCCTGGCCCATAGCTCCGGAAAAATGCGGATGCATTTCATCCGGATCCTGCCCGGTGACAAGGTCAAGGTTGAATTATCACCTTACGACCTGACCCGGGGAAGGATCACCTACCGCTATAAATAATATTGCAGGAAGCCACTGCACTTTTTGCAAGGAGATAATAATGAAAGTGAGATCATCAGTTAGGAAAGTCTGCAAAGACTGTCGCATAATCAAACGTAACGGCGTGATCCGTGTTATCTGCAGCTCTAACCCAAAACACAAACAGAGACAGGGTTAAGGAGGAATAACTTGGCACATATTGCAGGTATTGAAATTCCCAAAAACAAACGTCTTTTTGTAGGACTCACCTATATCTACGGCATTGGCCCCACGCAGGCGAAGAAGATCTGCCAAAAGGCCAATATCGACGAGATGAAAAAGGTTGAGGAACTTACGGTTGAAGAAGAGAAAGCCATCCGTGACATCATTCAGAACGATTATATCGTGGAAGGCTCTCTCAGGACGCAGGTTGCCATGAACATCAAACGTCTCATGGAAATTGGCAGCTATCGTGGATTGCGCCACAAGCGCGGCCTGCCTGTCCGCGGTCAGCGCACGCACACCAATGCCAGAACCCGTAAAGGTCCTCGTGCCGGTGCGATCAAAAAGAAAAAATAGGAGTGAATGAAAATGGCACAAAAAACCAGAACCAAGAAAAAACGTGTACGTCTATCCTATGATGAAGGGATCATCTTTGTCCACTCCAGTTTTAACAATACGATTATTACGCTTACAGACCGTTCCGGCAATGTCCTGACCTGGTCTAGCGGTGGAAAGATAGGTTACAAGGGCTCGAGGAAGGCCACTCCCTTTGCGGCCCAGATGGCTGCCGCAGAAGTGGCCAAAGCGGGCATGGACATGGGGATAACCAAAGTCGGCGTTATTGTCAGGGGCCCTGGCAGCGGAAGGGAATCTGCCATCCGTTCGGTCAATGCTTCCGGCATGAAAGTGACGATGATCAAGGACGCCACCCCGATTCCGCACAATGGTTGCCGTCCGCCCAAAACCAGAAGGATTTAAGCGAGGAGATTATGGCAAGATATACAGGACCCCGAGGAAAACTCTGCCGCAAATTTGGCGAGAACATATACGGAAGCGCAAAATACGACAGGATATTGAACAAACGTAAATTCCCGCCGGGTGAGCACGGCAGAAGAAGGAGACGCAAGGCAAGCGACTATTCGATCCACCTGAAAGAAAAGCAAAAACTGAGAAACATCTATTGCCTGCTGGAAAAACAGTTTAAGAACTATTTCGTGAAAGCAGCCAAGATGACTGGCGTCACCGGTGATAACTTGCTCCAACTTTTGGAGAGCAGGCTGGATAATACCGTTTATCGCCTCGGATTTGCCAACACCCGCATGCAGGCACGCCAGTTCGTTAACCACGGCCATTTCATGGTCAACGGGAAAAAAGTGGACATACCATCCTTTTTGCTCAAGGCCGGAGACACCATCGAGGTTCGCCCCAAAAGCAAGGGCATGTCCATTCTCTCGGAGGTTATGGAGAGCACCGAGAGCAGCTCCCCGTATGCCTGGCTAACGGTGGATAAAGAGAATATGCGCGGCCAGTTTGTGAATGTCCCTTCAGCAGAGGAGATTCCCAATACTGTTGACCTGCGGTTAATCGTTGAGTTTTACTCCAAATAATAGCTGAATCAATCAAGGAGTTATTATGTTATACCTTGAACCCCTGCAAATGCCGGAAAAAGTGGAACATGACAGAGAGACCTATTCCCCTCATTTCGGAAGATTTGAAATAGGCCCTTTGGAGCCGGGATTCGGCACCACTTTAGGGAATACCCTGCGCAGGATACTGTTGTCCTCGATCCAGGGTTCGGCTGTGCGATTTGTTAGAATAGAAGGCTTGCACCATGAATTTACCCCGATTTCGGGGACAAATTCGGACTTCATAGACCTTATTCTGCGCCTGAAACAGCTGGTTATTCATTCAACAAGCGTGGATGAAGCAACTATCACCTTGGAACATAAAGGGAAGGGAGTTGTCACGGCTTCTCAAATCCAGGACAATCCCAATATCAGGATAGTCAACAAGGATCTGTATCTTCTGGAGGTTACCGAGGATGTGGACCTTAAGATCGAGATGATCGTGGGCAACGGCCGTGGTTATATTTCCGCGGACAGACATGCAACCGAAGGCAAGCCGGTTGGATTTATTCCCATTGATTCAGTCTATTCACCAATTCTCAAAGTTAATTTCAGCGTCACCCACCAACGCGTAAAAGAGCGCATGAACTTCGACAAGCTGATCCTGGACATTCATTCCAACGGCGCCATCGAACCCATGATAGCTCTTTTCCTCGCCGCCAAACTACTGCGTGATATGGCTGGCAAGATCTGCCTGTTTGAGACCGAACCTGAGTATATCCGCGAGGTCGAGCTGGATCCCGAGCTGGAGGAGAAAGAACGTATCCTTTCCCTGCCCGTGCGTGAGATCGAACTCACCGTGCGCGCCGCAAATTGCCTTGCGGCTGCCAATATAGAAACCATCGGTGAATTGGTCTCCAAGACAGAGGCGGAGATGCTGAAATTCCGCAATTTTGGCAAGAAATCCCTGGAAGAGATCGTTCAGAAATTAAAAAAATACGATTTGGAACTCGGCATGGATGTTGATGGGATCTACAAAAAAATCCGTGAGGCAAAAAGCAGGGGCATCGGAACAGAAGAACAACCACCTGCCAAGGAAGCCAAGGAAACCCAGGAGCCCAAGGATGATGTCAAAACTCCGCGAAAGCCGGTTCCGTCATCAAAAAAGAAGGTAAAAAATGCGACATAGAGTTGAAGGTAGAAAATTTGGACGTGTTACTGATGCCAGGCGTTTAATGATCTGCAACCTAGTGAAATCCATGCTGGAACATGGGCAGATCACGACGACCCTTGCCAAGGCCAAGGAGTTAAGACGCTATGTGGACCGGGTAATCACCTACGGGAAGAAGGACACGGTACATTCAAGGCGACTCGCCTACAGCATTCTTGGCAACAGGACCCTGGTTAAAAAACTCTTTGATGAGATAGCTCCGGCCTTCGAAGGCAGGAATGGTGGCTACACTCGCGTTATCAAGTCAGGATTTCGCAGAGGTGATTCAGCCCCCATGGCGATTATCCAGTTTGTGGAGGAATCTGCCGTCGAATCTAAGGAAGACCATATCAAAGCCAAAGATCTGAACAAGTAACCAAGTTAACTTACAATATCATTTGCGAGGGACAGGCAACGATGCATGCCTGTCCCATTTTTTTTGTTCTTATTCAAGCTTATGGTGGATACGTTTTGTTGTTAATGCATATTAGTATCTCTGGGCGCATTTAAGCTCCCAGGGTTTGTTTTCAACAGTATGCTGCCCAAATCCGGCTCAGAAACCAGAAATGCTTTATGATCCACGGTAGGTGAACTCCAAGTGTTGTTTTAATATCGAATAATTCAGGCAGAAATTTGAGCCTTTTTCAAGTTGAGTGGTTACATACAGTTTATTTTCCAGGGATATCTTTCTTGGATTTGAAACGCCCGCAACCTGCCCACATCAGTCTGAGTTCCCGCTTGGCGGGCGGGTGGTCACCGCGTTTTCAGGCGGTGGCCAGGCAGTCAGGGATAAGAGGCGGTTTATGGCTATGTTTAACTGCCTCTTGTTGCGGAGTTGGATTTTTTCGGGCAGCCGGATATCTCAAGGCAAGGGCTGGTATCCGTGGCTGGGAATTATATCTGGTGAGAGCCTGGAATGACAGCAGATATTAGATATTTTGTGCCGAGCACCATTGATAATCTAATGAGTACGTGTTACGGGGGTGTCAAAACACTTCTCTGAGATGATATCATAAACTTGTTGCAAATTTGCCACAGGCTAATATATTGTCATGCTAGGGAATAGTGGATTTTTGTCTTTTGATTGTTACTCGTTACCAAGGTACTGAAAAGAAAACTTAAAAATTCTGCTTGACAATATAGGAGGCAAAATCAAAATCAATCTAAGAAATATAGATAAGGAGGATCCCATGAAAAAAATCGTGGCAGTCCTGATCTTTTTAACCCTTCTCATTGTAGGTATGAGTGCTTATACATTGACGATTCAAGCTTATGATCTCAATACAAACGCAACGCTGAACGCTCAAATCTACCGCGATGGTTCATTCACAGGATTTACGACACCGCATGATTTCGTGGATGCTGCGTTCTTGCCTGGTGACTATTCCTGTCAGTTGGAATGCTATGGCAACTGGTTGCCAGCTTATGTTACTTTCAACTCGACCAATAACTCAGTTACTTTCGAATTTAAGGCTATCTATATCTGTGGTGAAGTTCCTGTGGAACTGAGCAGTTTTACTGCAACAACGATGCAGGAAAACGTCCAACTACAGTGGGTCAGCCAGACGGAATTAAACATGCTGGGATATAGAGTGTATCGTAACGAAGAAAACAACCAGTCTAATTCCTTGTTGATCACGCCGGAAATTATTCCTGCAACAAACACCAGCAGCACGCAGACCTACTCCATCGTCGATGATGAGGTTGAGTTTGACCACACCTATTACTACTGGCTGGAAAGTGTTGATATGGGTAGCAGTCAGTTCCACGGCCCCGTGAGTGTGATTGTGGAAGGAGAAGTACCCCCGGTGCTTCCAGAGATGAGTACTGTATCTAATGCATACCCGAATCCCTTCAAGGCTAACACCAACACCACGATCGAAGTTACGATCAAAGAAGGTGAAAGCGGAGCAATAAGTATTTACAACGTACTCGGTCAGGTTGTGAAAACTTACAGTGTGCAATCCGGAACCCACAACATTACCTGGAATGGCAGAGACAGCAGAGGTAATGTATGCGGCAGCGGAATCTATTTCTACAAGCTTAGCACACCCTCTATGAATCAGACGAAGAAACTGGTTATAGTAAAGTAATTTTTAGAAATTAGGACATCTAGTCAGAAACAATTCAAGGGATTAACGCCCCGGTGAATACTGGGGCGTTTTTTTAAGTGTAAATGCCATTGCTTAGTTAATACTTAAGTCCGATATTCTTGTAGCAGCAAGCAAAGTTTCAGCACAGTATAATCAAGTCTTTGGTGTTTATAAATTCCCTATCCGGTAAATCTCTTCAAAAGGTTAAATGTATTGACATAAACCGGCTGAGAGATTTTTTGGCTTAACAGGGTGGCGCCAACAAGCCGTTTCGTAAGAAGATGCGGAGCACTACAGAAGGAATTACAGTATGCTGGAAAAACTACTACGCAAGGTGTTTGGAGACAAAACAACCCGCGACCTAAGCAAGTATCAGCCTCAGGTTCAGGTTATCAATGATATCTTTGGGGGCTTGGAAAAATATGATGATGACCAACTCAGGGAAAGGGTCGCTCAGATCAAGGCGGAGATAAAAGACAAGCTTGCTGAGCAAAGAAATCTGTTGGAGGATTTGCAGGCACAATACCGGGAAGCAACTGATGATGGTGAGCGCAATCGCCTGGAGAACAGGATCGATGAAAGTAAAACAATCCTGAGGTCCATTACCAAATCAACATTGGATGAATATCTTCCCGAAGTGTTCGCTTTGGTTAAGGATACGTGTCGCCGCCTGGTTGGGAAGTATTTCGGTGTCCGTGGTCATGATGTTCAATGGAATATGGTGCCTTTTGATGTCCAGCTTATTGGAGGAATGGCGCTGCATGATGGTGTCATCGCGGAAATGGCCACTGGTGAGGGTAAAACCCTTGTTGCCACATTACCCTTGTTTTTAAACGCCCTTGTGGAACGCGGCGCGCATTTGGTTACAGTGAATGATTACCTTGCCACCCGTGACGCCGAATGGATGTCCCCGATCTTTAACTTTCATAACCTCACGGTTGGCTGCATTACCACGGGCATGAGTTTTGAGGACCGTAAAGCAGCTTATCTTTGCGATGTTACCTATGGTATGAACAGTGAATTTGGGTTTGACTACCTGAGGGATAATATGGCTGTTTCGTCCAGCCAACTGGTACAAAGGGATTTCTACTATGCTATTGTTGACGAGGTTGACAGCATCCTCATTGATGAAGCCCGGACCCCCCTCATTATCAGTGGTCCCATAGCCCAGGATAAGAATTTCTACAAAGAGATCCGACCCTATATCCATCAGTTGGTACAAGCGCAAAACTCCCTTGTCCAAAAATTTATGAGTGAGATAAAGGAAGATCTTCAGGAAGACAATACTGCGGCAGACATGAACAGGCTGGGCACAAATCTTCTTTTGGTAAGACGCGCCGCACCCCGCAATAGAGCTTTCATGAAACTCATGCAGGAAAGCAAGTATAAGAAGATGGTCAATGACATGGAGGGAGCATATCTGCGTGACAAGAAAATGCACGAGCTGGATAATGAACTCTTATATGTCGTTGAAGAACGCCATAACAGCGTGGATCTCTGCGATAAGGGACGCGACTTTCTTTCCCGTTTACAGAAAGACCTCTTTGTTGTGGAAAGCCTGGATGATCTTTTGAATCGGATCGATGAGGACGAATCACTTTCCGAGGAAGAAAAAGCAAAACGCAAGAATCTGGAAACAAATCTGTTCATGGATAAAAGCGAGATGCTCCATAATATTAACCAACTCCTGAAAGCATACACTCTCTTTGAGAATGACAAGGAGTATGTGGTTATAGACAACAGGGTGATAATAGTCGATGAGTTCACCGGCAGACAGATGCCGGGACGCCGTTTCTCGGACGGATTGCACCAGGCACTGGAAGCAAAGGAAAACGTTGCCATAGAGGCTGGAACGCAGACCTTTGCCACAATAACTTTGCAAAATTATTTCAGGATGTACGAAAAACTTGCCGGTATGACAGGTACAGCTGTAACTGAGGAAGCTGAATTCATCGAGATCTACAATTTACCTGTCATGAGCATTCCCACCAACGTTCCCGTGACAAGAATCGATCACGAAGACGTGATCTACATGACCAAGAACGAGAAATACCAGGCCTTGATAAATGAGATAATATATTGGCATGAAATGAAGAAGCCCGTTCTGGTAGGTACTGTTAGTGTGGAAGTCTCAGAGACCATCAGCCGCCTGTTGCGGCGGAGAAACATTGCCCACAGTGTTCTTAATGCGCGACAGCACCAACGTGAAGCTGAGATCGTGGCTCTCGCGGGCGACCCCGGCTCAGTTACGATTGCCACCAATATGGCGGGCAGAGGAACCGACATTAAACTTGGAGAAGGCGTTGTAACCCGGCCGATCGAGGAATACCGGGGGATAGCTTCTTCTGTTTCAGAACAATATCCCTATGGCCTCCCCCTTGATGGCTTGCATGTGATTGGGAGTGAACGTCATGAGAGCAGACGCATTGACCGGCAATTGCGGGGTCGTGCCGGCAGGCAGGGAGATCCTGGTTCGTCACGTTTTTACATGTCTCTTGAAGATGATCTGATGCGCCTCTTCGGTTCAGATCGTATTGCACCGATGATGATGAAGATGGGCCTGCAACCCGGAGACGCGATTCGCCATCCCTGGATGACAAAGGCAGTTGAGCGAGCCCAGAAAAGGGTTGAGGAACACAACTTTGAGATACGCAAGAACCTGATAAAATATGATGAGGTGATGAACCAGCAGCGTGAGGTTATCTATTCCTACAGGCGCAGCGTTCTGAAAGGGTATTCGCTCAAACTTGAGGTCCTGGAAATGGTCGAGGAGACTGTGTCCAGCATTGTTGAAAAATTTATCCCGCCCGGGTCTTATCCAGAAGATTGGGATCTCCAAAGGCTGGCCAGCTTGTTTAAAACCACATTGAATATTGCAATGGATGCCAAAGACCTGGAATCGGACCATCTAAGCGAAGACCTTCTCAAAAACACTCTCCAAGAACTTGTGATGCAAGCTTATGAAAAGAAAGAACAGCAAGTGGGCGAAGAAGTGATGCGGGATATTGAGAGACGCAGCTTGCTGGAGGTTGTTGACGATGAGTGGCGGGATCATCTGCATGAAATGGACCTTCTCAAGGATGCCGTGCACCTTCGTGCCTACGCCAACAAGGATCCCTTGGTGGAATATAAAAGGGAAAGTTACAATCTGTTCCAGGATCTGATCACGCGCATTCAGGAAAATGTTACCCGCAAGGTCTTTACAACTTATATTCTCTCACATGAGCAAATGGAAAGCATGCTCCAGAACTCCAAGCTCCAGCATGAGGATATGAGCGCTTTCATCAAAGCACAGGAATTGCAGGTCTCGCAACAACAGCAAACTGCCAGCCAGCCGCCTGGTTTCTCTGGCCCCTACGAAAGGGAGGAAACTCAAAAGCAGCAGCCCGTGCGTGTGGCCAAAAAAGTGGGCAGGAATGATCCCTGTCCCTGCGGCAGTGGGAAAAAGTACAAAAAATGTTGTGGCAGGTTTGAAAATGATGATTGAAAAGATAACAATGGTATAAGGATATGATATGTCAAAAGGTTTGATCATAGTTGAATCCCCGGCCAAGGCCAGCACTATCTCCAAGTTCCTGAAGCACCAGTACGCGGTAAAAGCTTCCATGGGTCATGTGCGGGATCTGCCCAAGTATGATATGGGAGTGGATATAGACCACAATTTTAAACCTGTTTACAAAACCAACAAAGACAAGACAAAAATTATTAGTGAGCTCAGATCCGCGGTCAAAGAAGTTGACTTTATCTATTTGGCCAGCGACCATGACCGCGAAGGTGAAGCCATAGCATGGCACCTCACCAAGGTTTTGGAGAAAGAGCTGGCCGGGAGGAAAGTTTTTCGCATCGTATTCAATGAGATCACATCCAAAGCGGTGACCGCTTCACTTAAAGATCCCGGTGAAGTTGACATGGCCAAGGTCGATGCGCAGCAAGCCCGGCGAATCCTGGACCGTATAGTCGGATATACGATATCTCCTCTTTTATGGAAGGTGATCGCCAAAAACCTCAGCGCGGGGCGCGTCCAGTCAGTTGCCTTGAGGCTGATCTGCGAACGGGAAAAGGAGGTAACGGATTTTGTACCACGGGAATTCTGGAAAATCGAGGCCAATTTTTGGAAGGGCGAGCTTCCGTCATTCAAAGCAAGCCTGGAGAAGTGGGACAATGAGAAGCTGGAGATCCCGGATGAAGCCAAAGCACTGGGGATAATTGCCGAAATTGGGTCATCTGAAGCCGTCATTTCAGATTTAAAGCGTAGCCCCAGAATCCTGCAGCCACTGCCGCCTTTCATAACCAGCACCCTGCAACAGGAAGCATCAAAGATCCTGGGTTTTCAGAGCTCGCGAACAATGAAAGTAGCCCAACAGCTCTATGAAGGAATTGAGATCAATGGCGAGAGAACCGGTTTGATCACATATATGCGTACGGACAGCCTGCGAATATCTGGCGAGGCGATCCAAAACTGCCGTAAACTCGTGAAGGAACGTTTTGGAGAAACTTTGTTGCATACCAATGAACGCGTTTACAAAAATAAATCCTCAGCTCAGGATGCCCATGAAGCAATACGCCCCACGGATGCCTTCCACACACCCGAGAGCGTTGCCTCCAGCCTTTCCAAGGAACAGCTTAAACTTTACACCTTGATCTGGCAGCGCTTTGCGGCAACCCAAATGAAGCCTGCCAAATTGGAACAAACCACAGTAAAAATCAGCGTGGGCAAAGCTTTGTTCACCTCCGGAGGGACAAAAGTGCTGGAAGAAGGTTTCATGACTGCGTACCCACACATGATCATATTCTCCGGTGAAGAGATCCACGCGGATTATTCCCCAAAGGATGGTCTGGAGCACGATGAGCTGGTCAATACACAACATTTCACTACCCCCCCACCACGTTATACCGAGGCTTCGCTGATCAAAGTGCTGGAAGCAAAGGGGATAGGGCGTCCCTCCACTTATTCGTCAATAGTCGGCACTATATGCGACCGCAACTATGTAACCCTGGAGAAGAAGAAGTTTTTCGCGACAGATCTGGGAATGGATGTGAATAGCTTCCTGGTGGATAAATTCGATGATATTTTCAATGTCAAATTCACAGCCCTGATGGAGGACAAACTGGATAAGATTGAGGATAGAAAAGTGGTTTGGCATGAATTGGTCAGGGACTATTATGACGAATTGATGAAGCTTATGGGAAAAGTGGACGTGAAAAAGGAGAAGCAGGCCTACACACAGGAAACGGACATTGAATGCGATGTTTGCCATGAAGGGAAGATGGTGGTCAAGCGCGGACGGAATGGGGAATTCCTTGGCTGCAACAGGTTCCCCAAATGTAAGAATATCAAGAATTTCACCCGGGATAAAGGTGGCAACATTGTGATAACCGAACGCAAAACCCTGGATGAGAAATGCCCCAAATGCGGCAGTCCACTGGTCGAGCGCAGCGGCAGATATGGGGATTTCATTGCCTGCAGCAACTATCCCAAATGCAAGTATTCTCGCCCCAAAACCACCGGCATTGCCTGTCCGGAGTGCGGGAAGGGGGAGATCGTCCAGCGGAAAAGCAAAAAGGGGAAGACCTTCTATTCCTGCAACCGCTATCCAGATTGCAAATGGATATCCAGCTACAAACCTGTGCCCATAACCTGCCCCAATTGCGGAAATCCCTACCTACTGGAAAAGTACAGCAAAGAAAGGGGTAATTACAAGCAATGTCCCAAATGCGGCAGTATCATGGAATGAAACGCATTCCAGCTTGGGATGCTTTGCGCAGTGCCTTCCAAAGCATATTCAACCACAAGCTGCGTTCCCTTTTGACCCTTACGGGGATCGTGATTGGCGTTTTGGCGGTTGTTACCATGTTTTCCAGTGTTTACGCGCTCAAGGAATTGATCAGCAGGAATATGGAGGGTATGGGTTGGGATCATTCAATTGTGATCTCTGCTGATTCCCCCGGATCCATTACCGGCCCAAGAAGCCTCCAGCGTGCCGTACGGCGCGCAAGCCAGAGTGTCAAGACCATAAATTATGAGGATTATCTTGCGCTAAAGGAAAACGTTCCCCACAAAAGCAGTTACGCCATGGTTGGCAATTCTGCCATCCTGCGCCTGGGTAATGAAAGTAAGCAGGTCAATCTGAGGGCTGTTGATGCGGAATACTTTGTAAACAAGACCTATCCCATCCTCCATGGCCGGTATTACAACCAGTATGAGAACGACAATCTGCTGCCTGTGTCAGTTCTTGGGTATCATTTTGCCCGGGAACAATACGGCTTTAAGAATCCCGTGGGGAAGACCCTTCAATTGGGGGATCATCGCTTGAAAATTATCGGTGTCCTGAAAGATGACCAGCTGAGCTCTGGAAACGGTATGAACTTCAATACCTGGGAACGCAAGGAAGAACTCAACGCCGTGTATGTCCCCCTAAAATACGGAGCCAGTTATTTTGGCACCCAGAAAGGGCTGCACATGATTTATCTGCAGGCCTCGTCTCCGGAAGAATTCAGCGAAATGAAGATCCAGGCCAGGCAGCTCCTGCTCGCGCGGCACAGCATGTATCCCAATTTCAGTGTTATGAATGTTGGCGAGTTTCTGCTCAAAATCAGCAATGAGATCAATAAATACATGGAAAAATGGAACGTCACGCTCATTGCCATAGCCTCCATATCCCTTTTGGTTGGGGGAATTGGCCTTTTTAGCACCCTTTTGATCTCCATCCAGGAGCGTATGACCGAGATCGGTATCCGCAAGAGCGTTGGGGCCACTCAGAGGGACATATTCTATTATTTCATATTCGAAGCGGTAAGCCTGGCTATCCTGGGTGCCATACTGGGTATCATACTCTCCTGGGTGGTTCTGACCCTGATCAGCAAAGCCATCAACTTTCCCATATATCTGCCTGTCCAGGGTGTGGCAATGGGCTTGTTCTTCTCCTTCCTGGTCGGGGTTATCTCAGGCCTGTATCCCGCAATCAAAGCCTCGAGGGTGGACCCTATCCGGGCGATCTATTATTTCGAATAGCCATAAATTGTAGAAAGTACCTTAAAAATAGCTGTTAAGTGCTTGCATATCAGGGAACCTTGATTTGAAGTTTGTTTAACAGTCTCGAAATTCCTAAGTGTTGACCCACTCCAAATTCTGATAATATAAGGAGAGAACTCCATGTATAATACCCTTGTAAACTTAAAACTACATTACAATAAACTGGTACACAACAAATTGGGTTATGAGCTCAGGTATTGGCGGGAAAGATATGCTTTGGAGGGGAGACAGTTCCGCAATTCATGGTATGAAGAACTGATGCTGTCTATCGCTGATGAAAGGGATGATGGATTTCTCAAGGGCAGGGTGGTGGCAGATTTTGGCTGTGGACCGCGGGGAAGCCTTATTTGGGCAAAAAAAGCCTTAATGCGTATTGGAATAGATGTATTGGTCCCACGTTATGTGGATGAGTTCCCCACCGAATACACTAAGCATGAAATGTTGTATGTAACATCGACAGAAAAGGCTATTCCAATTCCTGATGCCTTTTGCGACGTTATATATTCGGTTAATTCACTGGATCATGTGAAAAACCTTGTTTCCATGTGCAGTGAACTGCGCAGGGTCCTTAAACCCGGAGGGGAACTGATAGGCAGTTTCAATCTCAATCATCCCCCGGACAGGGCGGAGCCTCAAAAAATCAGTGAGAATTTGATCAAAAAGCTTCTGTTCAGGGATTACCAGATAAAACATTGGTGGCTTTCCGCGCCGGGATCTCAGGGAGACCACTACAAACCCCTTTTAAGCCGGAAGTTCCTGCCAGTTGGCAAGGGGGATAGTTACCTTTGGGCGAGGGCGGTCAAACCCACATAAAAAAAGAACCGCCAGGCTTGGAGACATGTCACGAACCTGACGGTTATGGTATGGTTTAGATCTTTACACTGACGTTAATGTTCTTGAATCGTGCCGGCGCAACACCATGTGAAAGCTGCATGATCTGTCCCGGTTCACCTTTGCCGCAGTGGAATGTGCTGTTGTAGTTCCATTCTTCTTCACCGCAAACACGATCGCAGGCATTCCAAAAATCTTTCGTAATGCCAAAGTAGGTGGGTTCTTTAACGATACCCGTGATCTCGCCATTTTCGATCTTGTATCCTATCTCCGTGGTAAACTGGAAATTATTGCGGTTGTCATCAATACTCCAGGTCTTGGTAAAATCCAGGAAGTAGCCGTGTTCGGTATCCTTGATCAGGTCTGCCAGACTTCCGGAGCCCGGCGCAAGGCAGAAATTCGTCATGCGCACAAGGGGGAAATCATCCGCGTAACTGGCCTTCATATTGGCTGAAGGCTCCAATCCCAGCAGATGGGCTATCTGGCGTGATGTCTGCTGGTTTATCAGAATGCCGTCTTTGATAATATCCACTTTCTTGCCGGGGACGCCTTCGTCATCCACGGGATGGAAGCCCAAACCTCGGGGATCGGTGCTGTCGCTGTAAATATTGACAGCAGGTGAACCATATTGAAAAGTCCCGATCATATCAGGCTTGATGAAGGTCTTTCCCGCATAAGATATCTCCATTCCGAAGATGCGGTCTGCTTCGGTGGCATGCCCCACGGATTCATGCAATTGCAGGGCAAGATGGCCGTTTCCGATGATGATGTCAGCCCGATCCTCCTCGATCGTGGGCGCAGAAAGCAGATCTGTCGCTTCCTTGATGATGCGGTCGGTGTTCTCCGTAAACTTCTGCTCATAAAACAATTCAAATCCGCCCCGGCCCGCACTCATATGCCCCGGCCAGGTGCGAGACTGGATCTGCGCGCCCTCTGCAGCGACAACTTCCATAACGGGAAGTGCGTTGTAGTATGAGGTGTGGGAATAGGTGCCCTCGCTATTGGCATAATACTTTTCCTGGCGCATGAATTGCGAGCCGACCACGGAGTGGACGATCTTCCCGGCAGGCTTGATCATTTCCGCCAGGTTTTGTAAAAACCCGATTTTTTCTTCTTTGGCCATACTGAAGGGATTTATCTCTGGTTCGTAATGATAGGAGGCCTGAGTGGCAGGCAGGGCTGGGAAAGTTACTTTTCTCTTCGTAAAATTGCTGCCCTGCCGGGCATTTGATATCGCCCTGGCGGCCAAATTCTCCAAGGAGGCCGGGCTGAGGTCATGTGAGCCGGCAAAGCCCCAACATCCGTTTACAAGCACTCTGATACCGATCGCTATGGAGTCCATGCTGTTGAAATAACCACGCAGGTGGCCGTTGATGAAGCGAATTCCCTCCATGTCTGTGCGGGTGATGCGCACATCGGCAAAAGTAATGTCCGGTGCTGTGAGTTTGTTCAGGGTTTGTATGATAAGCTGTTCCATGTCCAGTCTCCTAAATTGTATGGGTGGATGAAGAAATGTTGAAGTCCTTCACCAGGGCGTGAGGTGCTTTCGCCGTCTCTACATCGAAGGTCTCATAATTACCTGAGAAGGGAATGGTATGGCACCTGTTCTCCAGTTCCAGAACATTGTTGAGAATCCTTTCGATGCGTTCCGTAAAGCGCAGATTGTTCACAACTTTGGTTATCTTTCCATTTTCAATGAGAAAAGTGCCGTCCCGCGTGAGGCCGGTAAGTGAGGTTTCCTTTGGATTGATGAAATTCATGTAATGCAGGCTCGAGATATAAAGGCCTTTTTTCACACTTCTGATGAGCTCATCCAGAGTTTTGGTGCCAGGTGCGATCTTTAAGCAGGAAGCAGTGTTGCCATTTTTGGACAGGCCGGTCTTGTGGGAAAAGTAATTATCACACAGAAAGTTACGGAAAACCCCGTTTTCGATCAGGGGAAGATAATTGCAGACATGCCCATCTGAGTTGTATTCACAGCGGATCATCTCTAGATCAGCGGGATCATCGCTAATGCTGATATATTCCGGGAAAACCTTTTCATCCAGCTTTCCTTCAAAGTAACTACTGTGTTGGTCCAAAGCCCGGGCACTCATTCCATAAGCCAGGTATTGCGAAAATTCGGCCAGGCAGCGTGGGGCCAGAACCACATCGTAATGGCCCGGATCAACATCGGTGACCTCACCTGCGCAGTATTTGATCTTTTGGATCAGCCGTTCGGTGAACTCCTTTTCTTTGAAATAGCTGAAGTCCTCACCCCCAAAGGTCTCCAGCACTGTGATCTGGGATTTATTGTGAACCGCTTTCACCTCCAGGTATATAGGGGATGTTTCTGACGTTTTATCCAGCCCGTTGCTGTTGACAAGGTGTGATCTTTGGAAATTACAGACGAAAGTGCCGAAGATCTCAAAGTCGTACATGGATGTGGCGGCGGCTATTCGCGAAAGTATCTTTGTCTTGAGCGCAAGCGGTATCTCTTTGATATTATTCTTTAGGGGGCGTGATTTTGCCAGGGTCATGTCATCTTCTATGTCGACAAAATCCGGGTCCTCCGGGAGCTTGTCTATCAGTGCCAAAGCGTCTTTGACCGCAAGATCTATCTTTTCCTGCGATGCTCCGTCCAAATTGAAGTTGAAAGATCTCTTACCCTTGTATATATCTGTGGAGATTATGGTGTTGTTTTTACTGATATTGTAGTTTGTCTGGCTGTGGTAAAAGCGGAGGAAATCCGTCGTCCACTTCTTTTCGGAGATCTCGAATTGTAATTCGGGATGCGCTACGAGAGTGTCTTTCAAATATTTGAGGTAGTCCATTGATTCTCCAAATTTATGTTTAGATCCAGGTTGTTTTATTGTGTCTGCGTTTGGGATTTGTTTTCCGGGTGAGAAATATTCCGGCTGCCGGGGCGGTTTTTCCTTTGTCCAACACTTTCCTGCCCCTCAGATATACGGATTTAATGCTTCCCTCGAGCTGGTGCTCACTTCCATCCGGAGCTTTGAAAACCGAGCCCTGATTGGGGTCATAAACCACAAAATCAGCATCTGAACCTACTGCCAGACAACCTTTTTCCGGATATATCCCAAGGCGTTTGGCCGCATTTTCACTGGTCATTTTAATGACTGTTGCCAAAGGAACGCGGCGCTTCTTCCATAGCTCGGAAAGTGCCCAAAGATATGAATAGGGAAGCAGTTCTTCGCCTGTTCCGCGAAAGGCCTCAGAAAGTCCTGCCGGGACCGAGGCGGATTCAACATTATTGGAAAGCATGTAGATCTTGTTGGTGCGGATGAGGGTGAAAAGATCATCCTTATTTTCCGCCAGGTCGGTTTGCAATTCCTGGGATATTCCTGAATATGTTTCCATCAGATCTGATATGTTCATTGAGAACGAGATGTCGGACCGTTTGGATATGCTGTTGATAAATTCGATCGTGGCAAAAGAAGCGACCCGGGGAATATGGATCGGGTTTTCCTGCATACGGCGCAGGATTTTCTTGATGGCATCTCTCTGGGATTCGAAGCTGTAGGTTTTGCTGGCTTTCCTGTCCCAACCCTGGAACGCGAAAGCGGTATCAGATTCATAAATATCCATGAACAGGTCCATGATCTCGGTGAAGGTGAGAGGCGAAATGGCATCATTGGGTGAAGGATTCATCAATGCGATGCCCACCACACCTTCTGCCCAGATCTCCTGGGCTGCGTCCGCGTAATAGGGGTAATCGTCAATATTCACATTGCCCCAGAGGGCCATATCCACACATGTGTTGCCGCTGATATCTCGTTTGGCCAGATTCAGGTCCTCCAGATCAAAAACCGGGCGCGGATTCAAATAACTTAATTCCGCGAGTGTTGTCCAGCCTCCGCGAAGCGCGGCCTTGCTGATGCGGGAGATGCTTTTGGAGGGATCCTTCTCAGCAATGATGTGGCTGTGCGCGTCTATTGCCCCTGGAAGCAGAATATTGCCTTTGAGGTCAATTACCTCACTGATATCTTCATCCGTGATCTCCTCCGTGGAGATCTTTGATATCTTATCCTCAAACAGGATGTTCACCCGCTTCAGAGCAGTCGAAGAAGTGGGCAGTGACGCGTTCTTAAATAATTTCATAGCATTCCATTATGGCGATTCATCCCTCCCGGAGTAAACTAGGCCTTGCTGCAGTTAATTCCAAGGATGATGATATGATCTGGATGGCTTGAGCTTTTCGCTAAAAAAGCAAATTTATCCAAACTGATGTTATGATTTTACAACTCTCAAAATTTGTCAAGCTTTTGCTTGCTGGTCCCTAAACAGATTAAGATAAGCTAATATGGAACAAGGACAGACTTCTCCTGAATTCGGTGCCGGAAGCTTACAAGCAGATCATAAAAAAAGCCCGCAAGCGGGCTTTAATGTTTTGGCTATGACTAAACTAGGTTATTTCAGGATGATGGTTTTTTTGGTTGAGGTGTATCGTCCTTCGTGATTTACCACAAGAAAATACTTTCCAGCCGGTGTATGATTTCCATAGTCGTCCAGGCGGTTCCATGTAAGCTGTAGCATCTCACCGGCAGGCCCCCAAAATAGATTCCTGACGATCTCCCCTCCCTCCGTCTGAATATTCACGCCAACATTTACAGGTTGGGAAAATGTTATGCTGATTGCTGCGAACTTGCCCATGGGATTCGGGCAAATTTCTATGTTTTCCAGAACTGCTGCTTCCTGGGCTGACAGAGACACCATCAATAAAAGCATGCCTAGCAATATCGGTAATATTTTCATAAGTTTCATGTTTCACTCTCCTGACGCATGATGCCCATATAGGAAGCAAGTTCTATTCCTAATGAACAAGTTACTTTAAGAAGCAAGGATTATTGCTCCCAAAACTCCGGCGCGGTTACCCTCCAATGCTCTCTCCAGCTTAAGCTTGGAAGCGTTTGCCGTTGGAAGGAGGGAGAAAAGCAAGTCATTTAATTCCCGCATGTCATACAACCCTGCGTCCATGGCGCCCCCGCCGAGTACAATCAGGTCCGGATCGAAAAGGAGCACAACATTGGCAAGTCCGATGGCAAGGGCTTGCATACCCTCCCTGATGACATTAGCAACATTCTGGTGTGCATCTTTCTTTTTCAGGATTTCTGCCAGACCGGAATCAAGATCTTTGTCAGGCATAAATCCTGCAATTTTCCGCAATCTTGTTCTGATCCCCTCCACCGAGGCGTAGGCTTCGAGGCAGCCCTTTCTCCCGCAGGAGCATAACTCGCCTCCGGGGTATATTGTAATATGTCCAAGTTCCAGCGCGTAACCGTGGGAGCCCCGGAAGATGCGGTTATCTTCCACAAAGCCGCAACCTATTCCGCTTCCGACGGTTACACCGATCATTCTGCCCCTGGATCCTCGCAGCCAGGCCTCAGCCAGGGCCATCAAGTTCGCATCGTTATCGTAATGTGCTGGCATAACCATATCAGAAGGGATCAGTTCGTCTGGCCTATGCCCAACCCAAAAGGGAAGGTTGGGATTAACTCCCACGAGTTTTCCGGTTTTCGTGTCTATGGTTCCCGGAGTGCCGATCCCTATGGAGAGGATGTTTGCCAGCCCCACACTTTTGTCAGTTTCAGTTAGAATGCTCTCGATGGTGTCTTTCAAACAGGAGAGTGATTTGGTTGTGATTGGTTTTTTTGAGAAGAACTGTAAACCATGTTGACAATCTCCCCAGCCGTATTTTACGCTGGAGGCACCGATATCCAGTCCCAAACTATATTTTTTCGTTGTCATAATTTTTATGCTGGGGTGGGTGATGGGATTTGAACCCACAACGCCCGGAACCACAATCCGGTGCTCTGCCATTGAACTACACCCACCACAAAACAGGACAATGTATTAACTTTAATTTTGGATATCGTGGCACGCCAGAAGGGATTCGAACCCCCGACCCGCAGCTTAGAAGGCTGCTGCTCTATCCTGCTGAGCTACTGGCGCTTATGATATGGTAGCGGCGCAGGGATTCGAACCCCGGACCTGCGGATTATGATTCCGACGCTCTAACCAGCTGAGCTACACCGCCACGCACACTACACTATATACTTAACCGGTGGCAAACACCGGCAAAAAAAAATGGTAGCGAGGGAAGGATTCGAACCTTCGACCTTCGGGTTATGAGCCCGACGAGCTACCAACTGCTCCACCTCGCGCCATGTTGTTACACAAAAATTTTCCGCCCGCTTTTTGTCAAGCGCTTTTTTAATCTTTGGCAGTCGCTTCCCAAGCAGATCGATACTGCCATTTCCCATGGACAATGAAGATCCGGCTCATATCCGAACTGAGTGGATATACGCAGTTTCATTCCCCAGGAATATCATTCTTGGAGTTGATTTGGCCACAACGCGCCCATAATCGCCTGAGTACCCGCCCGGCGAGCGGTTAGTCAGCGCGAAGTCGGGCAGTGGCCAGGCGGTCCTGGATAAGGGCGAATTAGGGTGTGATTGCCCTGGTTTTGAAAGCGGGTCCGATATCTGCAACTTATATCCACTGTCGATATTTGAGTTCCATGGAGATGCACACACAAAAAAGTTATCATTTTGATCATATCAAGCCCCTACCCCAAAGTCAAGCATGGTTTTAGCGGCAAAGAATCATTTGTCCCGGCTAATGCCAGATTGCGGGCCTGAGTTACTCTGCACAGACCCCCAATCAGTATCGCTACGAGTAGTTATGCTGAGAAAAGACCGGAAAAAACCTCATACTTTCAGATCCGCTACGGGTATCTCCCACTTGTTCAGGTCATGGTTGAGCAGCAGCACCCCCTGTTTTTCCTTCAGGCGGGAATAGATGTACTGTTTGGCCTTGAAGGTATCCTTGCGGCAGATATCATAAGCCGAGGTCACGGCCGGTGTTAAATGAAAGAAAGTGGGTATTATATCCCCGGCATAGACGTAGTATTGCGCTCCGGTATCGATCTCCACGATCTGGCTGCCCTGGGTGTGTCCGCCGGTTTTAACCAAAGTCACTCCGGGGGCTATCTCAATGTTTCCCTCCACCAGTTCGATCCTGCCGCTTTTTTCCAAGAGCGCCAGTTGTTGCTCAAATTGGTAAGCCGCGCGATTCAAGCCATCGGGATTTTTGGCGATTGACCATTCCTCGGCCTGGATCCAGTGAACGGCATGGGGGAACGTGAGACGCTCAATATCACGAAAGGCTGTAATCACCCCACCGGCGTGGTCAAAATGCAGATGCGTCAGGATAACGTCGGTCACGTCTGCATCCTTGATCCCCAATTCCGCGAGTGAGATCGGGAGCATGAATTCCGATGGTTTGTAGATCTCCTTCTGCTTTGCAGTGAGGTGGTTGCCCAGGCCGGTATCCACAAGGATGGTTCTCTTCGGTGTCCGGATCAGGAGAGAATTGAGGGCAAGCTCTTTCCTGTGGCGTTCATCCGTTTGGGCGGATCTGCTCCAGATCGCCCGGGGCAGGACCCCCAGCATGGCGCCGCCATCGGTCCAGTAACTGCCAGCGTTCACCCGGTTCAGGGATATGCTCATGTTATCTTTTGCGGTTGCCTGGTTTCCTTGTATTGTGTCTGGACTTCTTCTGTTGGGTCTGGTTAAGGATTTCGGATTCGCTTTGTTTGGCGGAAAAGATCACGATGCGTTTCTTTTCGCCTTCGCCAATGGTGAGGGTCCTCAATCCGCGGTCCCGCTCTATGTGACGGTGGATGACGCGGCGGTCGGCCGCTTTCATGGGTTCAAGGGTTTGGGGCTTGCCCTGTTCCCTCACCTTCTTGATGATGGGCAGGAATTGGCGCAGGAAGGTTGCTTCACGGCGTTCGCGGTAACCCTCCACATCGATGAAGATACGGTCCAGGTTCTTTTCATTCTCGTAAATACGGTTGATGAAATACTGGAGCGTTTCCAGCATGCTGCCATTTTTTCCGATCAGAAAACCGGTGTCCTTGCTGCCCTTGATTTCCAAATAAACAGTTTTGCCCTCTGTTCTGGCCTCAACGCTGTCAAAGGGAATGCCCATTTTTTGTAAAAGCTTCTGAATGAAAAGCCCCGCGCGATCTCCGATCTCGGGAAGTTCAAAACTTACAACTGCCGTTTTATTCGCGAATAGCCCCAGAAAACCCTTGGACGGTTTTTTGATGATGTCGTAGCTAAGTTCCCAGTCCTTGATTTTGTGTTCGTTTCGGAAATCAGCAATGATCTTTTCAACTCTGTCTCCGGTTCTTTCAATAGTTTTCATTTAAGTTCCTTGTGTTTTATGATGTTTTTGGAGATAGTACTGGTGCGCCACCGTGAGGATGTTGAAAACGGTGTAATAGAGCACCAGTCCTGAAGGCAGGCCCTTGAAGATGAAGAAGAGGACTATGGGCATCACCCAGGTCATCAGTTTGGTGCTTTGCTGCATCGCCTGCTGTTTTTCGTCCATTTTCTCCAGGGCTTCTTTTTTGGGGCGTGTCATGAGGCTCTGCAGGATCATGAACACTGCCATCAAAATCGGCAGGATCAGATAAGGATCGGGTTCAGAGAGATCCTTTAACCAGCCTACGAATTGGGCATGGCGCATATCTATGGTGTAGCGCAAAACAGAATACAGGGCGAAAAAGATCGGCATCTGCAGAAGCAGGGGCAGGCAGCCTGAGAGGGGGCTCGCCCCGGTTTCCTTGTAGAGCTTGGATAATTCAGCCTGCATGGTCTTGGGATCGTTCTTGTATTGGGCCTGGATCTGCTGGACCTGAGGCTGGATGCGCTGCATCTTGAGATTGGCATCCATGCTCTTGTGCGTGAGGGGATACAGGATGATCTTCAGCAAAACGGAGAAAATGATAATCACGACTCCATAATTCGGGATGAAACTGTGCAGTAATTGCAACAGCCAGGCGATCGCGTTGGCCAGCCAGCGCAGCCAGGAAGGGCCTCTTTCCGGGATGTGCTCCAGGCGCGATATTTCATAACTTTTCAGGATATCATAATCCGCGGGACCCGCATAAATGATGAAACTCTGGCTCCAGTTAAAGGATGGATTACTATCCCAGGAATCTATTACAAAAGAGGGATTTCCTGTTTCATCTGCCGGAGCCGCGGTAAAGTTTTGGGTGAGTTGATTGCCCGTTTCGCAGACCGCGATGGTAAAGTATTTGGTACGCGCGGCGATCCACTTGAATGAACTCAGGGAGCCTTTGATCTCGTCTTTTCTGAGCTTACTGAGGGATATCTTCTCCAGGTTGTTCTCGGCAAAGAGTAACAGCTTGTAATCAGTGTTCTTGGATTTGTCGCTGATCTTTTCACTATCGGCGATCCCGTCCGAGAAATCGTACCCGATTCCATTGATCTGGTTGGGACTCTGGACTTCAACATCCATCTGGATGCCGTATTCGTTGTCCAGGGAATATGTTTTTTTGACCAGCGGGGTGGCCTTGTCTCCCAGCCAAAACACCACCCTGCCGGAATCCGGGGGGTCGTGCTGCCAGTTCAGGCTGGTAAGGTCAGTTTCGTCGTGCCGTCCGAGGAGCATCAACCCTGCCAGCCGCCCTTTTGCGGGAACCAGGTTAATGAGAGTGTCACTATTTACCCAGGTGTATTTATTCAATTCCACGCTGGTGATGCTGGCGCCGAGTGTGCTGAACTGCACATTGAAATTGTCGTTGGAAAGTTTTAAGGTGGCGGTTTCTGAGGCCGGTTTGAAGAGGGTGTCTGCCGCCGCGGTGGCAACTGGTTGGGCCATTTCAACAGGGGGGATGGAATCAGCGGCGGTTTCGCCTGAATCCGTCACGGCGGTTTGGTCCTGTTCAGGTTGAGCGGGTTGGGATTTGAAAACATATGTGTTCAGGACCATAAATATTATGATCACCAAAAACATGGCAAAAAGTGTACGTTTATCCACCGATCCTCCTTAAGGAAGTGGGTCGTAACCGCCCTTACAAAAGGGATTACAGCGTAAAATGCGCCAGAGCGAAAGCCCCAGAGCCTTGAGGAAATTGTATTTACGGAATGCCTGGAGGCTGTAACTGCTGCAGCTGGGCTCGAATCTGCAGGTACGGGGAAGAAGGGGTGAGATCCCCCTCCGGTATATCTCGATCAGGAAGATGAACACCAAGTTCGGTATCTTCAGGATAAAACTCAGGCCCTTTCCCTTAATTGCCGGGTGAGAGTGTTCAATTCGCTGCATAATTCCTGCCAGTTTAATTCACCAGAGCCCTGCCTGGCGATCAGGTTCACCTTGAAACACTGGGGCAATTCCTCCTGGTTTTCACGCAACCAGGCTTTAATACGGCGCTTAAGCAGGTTACGCACATGAGCTTTGCCGACCTTTCTGCTTATCGTAATGCCCAGGGCAAATTCCGAAGCTGAAAAGAGCACCGCCGCATGGAAGTGGCGGGACCGGGTAAAAAAGTCCGGGGAACTGAATTCCCCGTATTCCCTGTGCTCCGTTATCAGACGAAGCATGGCTCATACGCTGAGGTTCTTTCTCCCCTTGGCACGGCGGCGGGCAATCAGCTTGCGACCGTTGCGGGTTGCCATGCGGCCGCGGAAACCGTGTGTGTTCTTGCGTGAACGATTTGAGGGCTGGTAAGTCCGTTTCATTTATCTAACTCCTTGAAATTAAACGTTTTTATTTGAAAAACCATAATTTTACCTGCGCCATATGTGTCAAGTGTTAAAAAGATTACAGTCTGGCTCTTCTTTGTCCTTGACAAGCATTCCCTGAAATGTTTATTGGATATAATTATCCCATTGTAAAGGGATTACAGGTAAGATTACACGGGGAGGAACAAAGATTGAATTTAAACCTATGGTCTTGGAATGTGAATGGAATGCGCGCGGTCTTGAAAAAGGATTTCATTGCTGTGGTGGAAAATGAACAACCTGATTGGCTTGGGCTGCAGGAAACGAAATTGCAGGAACATCAGATCCCTGCAGAACTGGATAAACTTGAGAACTACAAAATCTACTGGTCACACGCGGAGCGCAAAGGCTATTCCGGAACGGCGGTACTGAGTAAGATTGAGCCCATTGAGGTGGACTATGGATTCGGCGTGCCGGAATTTGACAACGAAGGAAGGATAATCCGTTGCGCTTTTGAGAGTTTCATTATCTACAACATCTATTTTCCCAACGGAAAAATGAACGACACGAGGCTGGATTTTAAACTTCGTTTTTACGACAAGTGTTTTGAGGTGATCCAAAAAGAACGGAAAAAGGGGAACATGATACTCGTGAACGGCGATTTTAACACCGCTCATAAGGAAATTGACCTTGCCAATCCCAAGCAAAATGAGGATAAAAGTGGTTTCCTGCCGATCGAGAGGGCCTGGCTGGATAAAATTATCGAACATGGCTGGGTGGATACATTCCGCATGTTCCATTCAGAACCCGAACGCTATTCTTGGTGGAGTTACCGGGCCGGATCCCGTCCCCGGAACATTGGCTGGCGCATAGATTACTTCTTTGTGAACTCCGAGTTTCAAAACAGGATCCTGGATGCCGGCATCCGGGACGATATCATGGGTTCGGACCACTGCCCCGTAACCCTGCGGATCACTTTACCTTGAAGATCATCATATCCTTGTAGAAATACCCGTTCCAGCCACAATCAAGTGAATAACTGCCCTTCCCATGGCTGAAATCACAGAGGACGCTGAGATGCCTGCCATCTGTCCAATCCAATTTGAGGGGAATTGAACCTTCGTAATAGATGGTGGGTGAGACCATGATCCGCGATTTGGGATCCGGGGTGTTCAGCTGACACTGAAGATCTTTGCCCGGGGGAGGAGAGAGATATTCAAAAACCAATCTGTAGGCTTTGTCCCGGTGGAACTTTTCGGGAAGGTCTGAGAGTAATTTTAGCACGGGAACCGCAAACACCATTGTGGTATAGAGCTTGCTCCCCAGCAAAAAAATACCCACACCCGCATGGGTGTAATCTTCCTCCAAAAGGTTGTCACGGTGTTCAGGAGAGCCCATCCAGTCACTGACAATGGCTCCGGGGTCATATTTGCGGTCGCTGCGCAACGTATAATGCAGGTTTTCTCCAATGCCTACGTGGATCAGCTCCGGGAAATACTTCCGCTGGCGCTGCCATACCTGCAGACCCTCATGGTCCACGTGGTCAAAGAAACCCTCCCAGCCCATGTTACGGCTGTGCATCCTTGCAAGTTCGACCAGGCTTTCTTCATTCGCCAGTTCAGGTAATGAGTTTTCACGCCTGACCTGATTTACATGATCGAAGATACGCATTTCAAACTCTTTTACACTGACGTTCTCACATAAAAGCCAGCAGTTGAGGAAAAGCAGCACAAAGACCAGCCAGAAAAGCTTCATCGAGGTAATCTAAAACCTGTATTGCAGGGAGAGTGCATCCCCTTCAAAACGGAGACGGATCTTTTCCTTTTGACTTTCAAAATCGTACAGATGCGCGTCCACATAGGCATCTATGACCGAAAGTCCCGCCGTGATCCCTATCCACCAGATATCGTTGTTCAAGGCGTCTCTGTATTCCTTGCTGCGGGCCTCATATTGCTGCTGAAGAAAGCTATCCTGGGTGTTTTCCGCCAGCTCATTGAAATCTGCTCGTTTCCCGTCGTGATAGATGGCGGAGCCGATCAGATATCCCTGGACGCCCATCACGAGCCCGGCTTTGAGCCAGGCCTGGTTGTACAACTGCCCTCCTCCGGGGAAGACGGCGCTGTAGAGCATCGCCCGGTATGGTTCGCGTTTCTCCTGGCCAAAGGCGAAAGCCACGCAGCCAAGCAAAAGCAGGATAATGACAGTTCTTTTCACAGTTGCTTCCTTTGATGATAAGATCTTTTGTATGAATGCCCGCCTCTCTGTCAACTTTTTTCTCCGGGCTGGCCACAAGCCTCCAATCATATCCGGATCTGTGGGCAGTACAAACTCGTCAATTTTACCCTCATCACACACCCCCCCCCCACCCTTTGCCCGGGGGAATTGTGGGGAGGACCACTTCGAACCCAAAAGCCGTTAATGGCTGATGGGTTGCTGTTCCTCTCTTCGAAGACCGCCTCAGGTAAAAAGGGAGCAGGAGGGGATCGAAACCAGGGCCAACGAGAAGGCCATGAATGGATTCCAGAGGGCTTTGATCGCTTGCAAAGGTCGTTTTGGCATTATCTCCCAAATGGCCAAAAAGGGCCGCGCGATCTTCCCAAGCAAGACCGGAAGAAACTTTTTTGTGGACAAACAAGAGAGTTTTGTTTTTTTGGGAATTTCAATAAAATGACAAAGAGGTTCCCTAGAAAAGTTATTATGAATTGCGATCCAGACAGTCCGCTAAGCAGGATCAGAAACATCGGCATCACCGCCCATATCGATGCAGGGAAAACGACCACAACCGAGCGGATTCTGTTTTATTCAGGATATTTGCACAGGATGGGTGAAGTGCACGACGGCAACACTTTCACGGACTGGATGGAACAGGAACGTGAAAGGGGTATAACCATAACGTCGGCAACCGTGACCTGCGTCTGGAAAGACAAACAGATAAACATCATAGATACACCCGGACATGTTGATTTCACCGCTGAAGTGGAGCGCAGCCTACGCGTTCTGGACGGAGTCGTGAGCGTTTTTTGCGGTGTTGCCGGCGTGGAGCCGCAATCAGAGACCGTGTGGCATCAGGCGGACAGGTATAATGTGCCGCGCCTGGCCTATGTGAATAAACTCGACCGCCTTGGAGCTGATTACGAACGTGTGATCAGCATGATCCATGAGCGCCTGACCCCCCTGGCCAGACCGGTTAACATCCCCATCGGCAACGAAGATGAATTTTCCGGTGTGGTGGATCTGATCACCATGAAAGCCTGGCATTTTGATCCCCTCACCCTGGGTTGCGATGTCCACCTTGCTGAAATTCCCGGGGATATGGTGGAATATGCCCAAGGCATGCGGGAAGACCTTTTGGATTGTATAGCTGAGTTCGACGATGAACTGATGTATGCTTTCCTTGAGGGGGACGAGATAGATCCTGACCTCATCCGCAGGGCCATCCGCAAAGGAACGGTAAGCGGAAATTTCGTACCCGTGCTTTGTGGATCCTCACTCAAGAACAAAGGCGTGCAGTTGCTTCTGGACGGCATTTGCGATTTTCTGCCCTCACCTTTGGACGTACCTTCCGCAATTGGTGTGAATCCCAAGACAGATCAGGAGATCAGTCTTGATCCCGACCCCTGTGATCCTTTCGTTGGTCTGGCATTCAAGGTCCAGACCGATAAGTATGTGGGCAAACTGGTCTATGTGCGGGTATACTCCGGCACCCTCAGAAAAGGCCAGTCGTTTTATAATCAAAACAACGGCAAATGTGAGCGCGTAGCCCGCATCCTCCAAATGATGAGCAACCGCAAGCACGATCTCAAGGAACTTCACGCGGGCGATATCGGGGCGTTTGTCGGCTGCCGGTTCCTGACCACCGGAGATACCATCACCGACAAAGATATTGAAGTGCTCCTTGGCCGGATGCATTTCCCGGATAGCGTGATCTCGATCGCCATAGAACCAAAAACCAAGTCGGACCAGGATAACCTCAGCAATGCCCTGGCGCGCCTGGAAGAAGAGGATCCGACCTTCAGGGTGCATGTGGACAAGGATACGGGACAAACCCTCATTTCCGGGATGGGGGAGCTGCATCTGGAAATAATCGTGGACAGGCTCAGAAGGGAGTTCGGCATCAGCGCCAACGTCGGCAATCCCCAGGTTTCCTACAAGGAGACCATCACCAAATTGGTGGAATGCGAGGACACCTTCCTGCGCGATATGAATGGCAAGAGCAATTATGCCAATGTCAAATTCCGCCTTTCCCCCCTCTGCCAGGAAGATATCGGCGAGGAAAAGAAGAATGTTTTCAAAAGCAAGGTCAAATCTGAAATTATCCCTGCCGAATATTACAAACCGATAGAAGAAGCTGCCCTCAACGCTCTCAATGACGGGCCTTTGATCAGCGGTAACGTGGAACGGGTGAAGATCGAATTGATAGGGGGTGATTTCAATCCCGTGGATTCGAATGAACTTGCTTTTCGCATCGCAACTTCAATGGCGATCGGCAAAGGCCTGCGTGAAGCGGCCCCCGTGATCATGGAACCCGTCATGCTGCTTTCAGTACTTAGTCCGGACAACTTCGTGGGCGATATCATTTCAGATATCAATGCCAAACGCGGGCATATTTCGGTGCTTCGCAAACATAGTGAGAACATACAGGAGATCGTGGCAGAGGTGCCGCTTTCCGAACTTTTTGGCTATGCCACCCGCATTCGTTCGCTAAGCCAGGGCCGGGCGATCTACACTCTGGAATTCAGGAAATATGAGATCACCCCCTCCCAGGTGCAAAATGCGGTTTTAAAACGTATCCGCGGCTATGGATAATAATATTCTTGACAGAAGCAAGGTATGTTTGCTATTTGAATAAAGCTTAATTTACAGGGGGTTAAGGTATGAAAATCGATCTTAAGTTCGAGGGCGAAAGGGCGATAATGGCTATCGATGGTTTTCTGAACAGTGAAAATGCGAGTATCCTGCAGGAAAAACTCAATGAGGTATTGCAATCGGATGCTAAACTGCTGGAGCTTGACCTCTTTGAATGCAAGAATATCAGCAGTACCGGGATCGGGAAACTGCTCCTGTTTTACAAAGATTTTATCGGAAAGGGTGGTGAGATCGAGGTGACGCGCTGTTCAACCACCATTTATGAACTCTTTTCCATGCTCAAGCTGAACCAGCTTTTTATAGTGAATCTTGAATGAAAGAAAAAAAACCACTCATCCTGATCGTTGATGACAGCCCGGAAATTGTGCAAAGCCTGTGCTCTTTCCTGCAACTGCAGGGCTTTTCCGTCGAAACAGCCCTGAATGGCAGTGAAGCCCTGCGCAAGATCCAAAAACGCGTCTTTGATATAATTGTCTGTGATATCGAGATGCCCGGTATGACGGGCTTGGCATTTCTGGAACGTATCCGCAAGACAGGCAGGGCTCAGGACGTGATTTTGATGACGGGATATCTCGAACCGGAATATTTTATCCGCGCCATCCGGCTCGGAGCCTCTGATTTTGTCAGCAAACCTCTGGACACAAACCAGTTGCTGAATTCGATAACTGCCATTCTGGAGAAAAACCGTTCCCAGGAAAGCCTGGAACAGCTGATGCTCAATCTGGATGAAGCCTTGCTCAGCTTTGTGATCAACCCTGCCAGATTTTTCCAGTATGGCATATCCAAAGTTTGTAACCTTTTTTTGCGTCAGAATCTCAGGATCCCGGAAAATCTTCTCAACGAAATACTCGTCTGTGTCGATGAGATGGTTTACAATGCCTTTATCCACGGCACGCTTGAACTCACACGGGAACAAAGGAACAGCGATCATCAAAAACTTCAAAGGATCATTGCCGATAAACTGAGCCAGGCGCACATCGCCGCCCGGCGCATCCGCTTCACCATATCCCTGAGCCGCAACGATGATACGATCAGCATCAGCGTCGAAGATGACGGTGATGGTTATGATTACATGAGTTGGGTGCGTCGCGTCACCCAGGAAAACACCCTCAATCTGGAAGAAAACGGGCGGGGATTGGCAATGCTCTTTCATCTTTCGGACAAGCTGGATTTTGCCAACGGTGGCAGGATGGTCAGGATCAGTCGCAGGCTCAATTCCCGGCAAACCACCGGAGCATGAAAGCCGGTGATCTGATGGCTGAGGCGCTTTCCGCAGGTAAGGTGGAGAGGCAGGATTTATCCTTCATCCTGGCTGAAATAATTCACTGCCGGCCTCTGGAAATTCCGTTGCTGAGGGGGAAAGAGCTGTCTGAGGACGAGGTTGGGCTTTTCTGGCGATATTACAAACGACTTGCGGATTATGAACCGCTCCAATACATATTGGGTAAATGCTGGTTTTTCGGTCTCGAGATCAAGGTCACCCCTGATGTGCTCATCCCGCGCCCGGAAACAGAGGGCCTGGTCGAGATAGCGCTCCAGCACTCGAAACGGGGTATGAGGATTCTGGAGATAGGGACGGGAAGCGGCGCCATCGCCGTGGCGCTCAAAAAAAATCTCCCCGGGGTCCAGGTCACAGCCACCGAGATCGATCCCAAAGCTTTGAAAGTGGCCAGGAAGAATGCTGCCAGGCATTCCTGCGAAGTGGATTTCAGGATGTGTGACCTTTATCCACAGGACAGTGTCCGTTATGATCTTATCATCAGCAATCCGCCCTATATTGCTCCCCAGGAATACGCGCAACTGGATCAACGCGTTCGGGATCATGAACCACGGAAAGCTCTTTTCGCGGAAGAAAACGGATTTGCCTATTACCGCCGTATCCTGCGAAAAGCACCTCCCAATCTTGCTGATGCTGGAGTGCTCCTTTTTGAGCATGGTGCCATGCAAAGGGAGGCGATCATCGACATTGCCAGACCTCTTGGATTTTCCAGCCTTTATGCCGGAGTTGACCTTGCGGGCAGGGATCGTTACCTGCTGTTGGGGAGACCCTCCGGATAGCAATGTAAATTTTACGGGTTCCAGCTTGGTGCCCAGACATAAGGAATAAAAAAAATGGATCGATTTATTATTGAAGGAAACCGCAATCTGAAAGGCAGCATCGAGGTCAGCGGAGCCAAGAATGCCATTCTGCCGGCCATGGCGGCCTGCCTTCTGGCGCCGGGCAAATCAGTGCTGCGCAATGTGCCGGACCTGATCGACCTCAAGACGATGGCGCACGTGCTTCGCGTTCTGGGTGCCCGCGTGGAACACTCCCGGGGTACCATGACCATCGATTCACGCGATATCTGTTTCAATGAAGCTCCCTACGAATTGGTGAGCAAGATGCGTGCCTCCATCTACGTGTTGGGACCTCTTTTGGCCAGGCTGGGTGAGGCCCGGGTCTCCTTCCCCGGGGGTTGCGCGATCGGCACGCGGCCCGTGGACCTCCATCTGAAAGCTATGGAGGCCCTGGGCGCCAATATCGATATTGAACATGGGTATATTCACGCCCAGGCGGAAAAGCTCACCGGCGGTGAGATCCACTTTGCCAAATCAAGCGTCGGGGCCACCATAAACGCTTTGATGGCGTCTGTTTTTGCCAGCGGGACGACGCGCATCTTCAATGCGGCCATGGAACCGGAGGTCGATTCCACCATTGACCTGCTCAATAAGATGGGCGCGAGGATCAGCGGCAAGGGAGGCTCAAGTTTGACCATCGAAGGCGTGGAAAACCTGTTCCCGATCGAGATGGCAATGATCCCGGACCGCATTGAAGCCGGCACTTTCCTGATCGCCGGAGCTCTCAGCACCGAACCCGTTACGGTGCAAAACTGCCAGCCGGAACACCTCACTGTGTTGCTGGAGAAGCTGCGCGCCGCCGGCTGCGAACTTGAGACCGGCGAAACCTCCATCAAGGTCATCCCCCCCAGCAGGATCCAGCCCGTGAATATTCTGACCCTGCCCTATCCGGGCTTTCCCACGGATCTCCAGGCCCAGTTCACAGTTCTGATGTCGCTTGCGGATGGAGTTAGCTTCATCGAGGATACGGTCTTCCCGGAAAGGTTCATGCATGTGGCCGAATTAAACCGCCTCCAGGCGAACATCCGTCTCGAACGCAACATCGCGACCGTCCGGGGCGTAAGCTCCCTCAGCGGGGCGGAGGTGATGGCGACCGATCTGCGCGCCAGCGCGGCTCTGGTATTGGCCGGAATGGTTGCCAAGGGAACGACCGTCGTATCCCGCATCTACCACATCGACCGCGGTTACGACCGCATCGAGGACAAGCTCAATGGCATCGGGGCCCGCATCACCCGCGAACTCGCCTGATACCGTACTTGTGACCGGCGGGGCGGGTTTCATCGGCTCCCACCTCTGTGAAGCTTTGCTGGAAAAAGATTACAAGGTTATCTGCCTGGATAATTTCTGCGATTTCTATTCCCCCCGCATAAAAAGGGAAAACATCGGGGATTGTCTTGGAAAACCGGGATTCGAACTTGTGGAAGCGGACATTCGGGATACAGAAGCTCTGGAGCGTGTCTTCAAAGCCCACAAGCCTGAATTGGTGATCCATTTGGCCGCCCTGGCGGGAGTCCGCCCATCCCTGGCGGATCCGGAACTTTACGCTCAGGTCAACATCCTGGGAACCCTTAATCTTTTGCAGATCTGTGCCCGGCATTCCGCAAAAAGGTTCATCTTCGGCTCATCCTCATCCGTGTATGGCAACAATCCCCAAATTCCCTTTTTCGAAAGCGATCCGGTGGACAATCCCATCTCGCCGTATGCCGCCACGAAAAAATCCGCAGAACTGCTCTGCCACACCTGGCACCATTTGCACGGCCTATCCATCCTCTGCCTGAGGTTCTTCACGGTTTACGGTCCTCGCCAGAGACCGGACCTGGCCATACGTAAATTCCTGGAACTGATGTCCCGCGGCGAACCTCTTCCCGTTTATGGCGACGGCTCTTCCAGCCGGGATTATACCTATATCACGGACATCATAGACGGCATTCTGGGCGCCATTGGCTACATACGCAAGCATCATGGCTACGAGGTCATCAACCTGGGCAACGACCGCGGCATCAGGCTGGATGAAATGATCGCCACCCTCCAAAAAGCGAGCGGCCTCACCGCCCGCATCGAGCGCCTGCCCGTGCAGTCAGGGGACGTGACGCGCACCCGCGCGGACATTACCAAAGCCAGAGCTATGTTGGGCTATTCTCCCAAAACCTCTTTTGAGGAGGGCGTGAGAAAATTCTACCGGTGGTGGCAGGGACAAGAAAGATACGTGTAGAAGTGTCCGGCTTTTTTTGAGGAACGGCAGGCGTCCCCGCCTGCCAAAGCCCGTAGGGCTTTATGATAGTAAGCTCCTGCGGAGCTTGTCAAACGGGGACGCTTGACGTTCCTGGGCTTTCATGGTACCGGGGTGACGGTGGGTAGGCGCTTCGGCAAACGTCGGCACATTCCGCATGA
>CAYRVG010000001.1:0-48107 GCA_964427765.1 uncultured Candidatus Cloacimonadota bacterium | reverse complement strand
CTCTTTGTCCGCGCGGTAATCCTCGTTGTGGATGTCCTTGATCGAGGCGACGCGGTGCCCCTCTTCCCTGAGGAGAGAGATGATCCTGGTGGCGAGGGTTGTCTTGCCCGTGTGGTGGTAACCTGTGATCCCAAGCGCGATCATGATTTCTCCAATATCAGGACGCAATATGCCGCGATCCCCCTACCTTGGCCGGAAACGCCCAGCCCCTCTTCCGTGGTGGCTTTGACGGAGACCCGGTCCACGGCGCAGCCCAGGTCGCTGGCGATGTTCTCACGCATTTGGGGGATATATTGCTGTAGCTTGGGTTTCTCGGCGCAAACGGTGCAATCCAGATTGCCAATCGCGTAGCCCCGTTCCTTTACGATGGAGAAAACCTTGCGCAGGAGCTCGCGGCTGTCCGCGTCTCTATAAGCCTCGTCCGTATCGGGGAAATGGCTGCCGATGTCTCCCAAGGCCAGCGCGCCGAGGAGGGCGTCGATTATACTGTGCGAAAGAACATCCGCGTCTGAATGGCCCTGCAGGCCTTTTTCAAAGGGGATCTCCACCCCGCCGAGGATGAGTTTGCGCCCGGCGACGAGAGCGTGGACGTCGTATCCGAAGCCGATTCTGGCCATTGCTCAATCCACCGTTATCGATTTGGAGACGTTCTTGGGTACATCGGGGTGGACGCCGTGGTCGAACATCTGGAGCTTGTCCAGTTTCTTCATCTTGCGGATGCTCATGTAGAGTGCCAAAAGTTGCAAGGACACGGTCGCGGAAAAACAGGTCAGCAGGCTGTCTCCGGTTTTGGGAAGCATTATGTAGCCCCAGCCGTAATATTCACCTTCACGTGGATTCGTGCTCGCGTTTTTCAGCAGCGCCTCATCCTCCTCCGCGAACACATAGGTGTTCGCGCCCCTGATCTTATGGGTGTTGATCTGCGATATCGTGAGGTTGACGTCGCGCTCCTCGGGCCCGGTGACGTAGATCAGGGGATAGTTGCGGTAAAGGGAACTGAAGAAATCGTGTTTTTCCACCATCTCGCTGAAGAGGGTTTCGGCCCCGGCCTGTAAATTGAAGGGTTGCACCCGGTTGAATATAAAATCCACCATTGCTTTGTATATATCGCGTGTTTCGCCGCGCGGTATATCGCGCTTTTCGGATTCTTGGTCGATGCTGTCCAGGATCTCAGCAAAGGAACGGACGAAACTGCGCACATGCTTGAGGCCGAAAACGGTGTTCTTGCCCAGAATGGTGTTGGGTCCGTGCTTGAATTCGGAAGCTTCGCGCCCCTCCGCGTGGGTGAGCACGGTTTCGCGGATCTTTAGGGCGCCCTCCATCGCCACGCCGCTGATCTTCGTGGCCAGAATGTGCAGCGATGGTTCCATATAGATCTTGGCGGCGATGGAATCGATGACGTCGGAGGTGTTTTCCAGGGTCTCCTTGATCAGGAAGGGGATGTCCGCCAGGGATTCCTCGCGTTGCCCGAGTTTTTCAAGCAATAGCTGCCTGTGCTCTGGAGTTCCATTGCCCAACTCCTGAAATTTCATCCTGGCGGTGCGGATGGCAAGGTAATAGAGAAGCGTGATCTGGTTCATGAAGCTCTTGGTCGCGGGGACGGCTATCTCCGGGCCGCAGAGTATCTGGATGGCCAGATCCCCCTTTTCCTGTCCCAAAGTGGAATTCAGGTTGTTTACGAGCACCACCTTGCTCATATTTACATTTGATTGCTCGAGGTCGTTGAAAATATCGATCAGGTCCTTGGTCTCGCCCGATTGCGATACTCCGATGATGAGGTCATTCTCCTTGATGCAGTGGGAATATTCCCCCCTAAAATCGCCGGGGAGGATGGGTATGATCTCCACGTTGGCGATCTCATTGAAAAACAGCGCCCCGATCTTCGTGGCGTGGAAGCTCGTCCCGCAGGCGATGCTATAGGCGTTACGGTTGTTCTGGATCGTGTTTTTTACGCAGGCCAGGAAAGCTTGGATACTTTTCTCAAAGTCATTCACGCTGAGTGATTCTGATATGGAGTCGAAAGCTTTGGCCAGCAAAAGCCTGCGAACGTCATACTCCCTGCCGATCAGGTCCATGAAAATGCTTTTGTCGCTGGAAAAGAAATACTTCTTCTCAAAATCCTCCTGCACCGCAACTTCGAATAATTCCTTGTACAATGTTTTGGCTGTCTCATGGAAATCGGCGAATTTACGGGACTTGATCGTGGAGTCGAACAGGTCCTGTTTCTTCTTAAGATCCGAAGTTTGCAGGATGCTGTTCATCTTCTTGCTAAGAAACTCATACAAGTTTTCTTTGTTGATCAGTTCGAGCATCCTCTTGCCGGTATTGGAGCCTCCCTGGATCAGTTTCACCAGCTTGCCGGTGGATTCAACCTGGGCATGGATCTCCTGCTCCATAAAATATTCAAACTCGGGCAGAAGCTCCACATCCTCGGCGCGGAGCTTGGAGAACACCGGCAGTTTATCGATCCTGTCCCCGCTCGCATAGATCTCATCCGCCTGGTTCAGCCGTTTGAATTTCAGGTTTTTCTGCGCGTAGACCTGATAGTGGTCGGAATTGAATTCTACAAATTCCCCCTGCCGGATGTTCACCAGCATCTTGGTGAAGCGTAAAACCGCCGTGAGGTCTGATGAAGCCAGGGAGAAAGGCATGCCGTCCATCTCCCCCACTCCGAAATACAGGCTGCTGCCGGCTTTGATCGCCCACATCGTCTGCGTCTCGGGATCGGCCACGACGGCTGCGTAGGAACCGACCATGTTTTCCGCCGAGCTTATGATCGCCCTGCGCATGCATGCTTTGCGCGCTTCAGCTTCCTTCGGGTCTCCAGCTTTATCAAGTTCGATATCAAAATAATGCTCGACACTGTGGACCAGCATCTCGCCATCGTTATCCGAAAGGACGGTATGTCCCTCTTTGGTGAGGAAAACTTTCAGTTCGCGTGTGTTGGTGATATTTCCGTTGTGCGCGCCGTATATATGGCGTTTGCAGTTAACTTCATGGGGCTGGGCGTTGACCTTGTCCACCCGGCCGAAGGTTGCCCAGCGGACTTGCCCGCAAAAGAGCTTGCCGCTTTGCTTGTCGATCCCCAGGGTCTTGACCAGTGTGCTGGGGGCGCCCACATCTTTGAGAAGCACGATGTCCTGATCTTCCCCCTGAAACGCCGCGCCGGTGGAATCATAACCGCGATATTCCAGGGCCCGGAGCAGTTTGGAGGCATACTTCCCCATTTTGATGGTTACTTTCGGCAGGGCAAGCCCCAAAACGCCGCAGCCTATGCCAATAAGCGGAACAGGGATGCGGATTTCTGTCGCCGCTGTGGCCAGATTCCTGAGCAGTTTGTTATATATCGCTTTACGCATTTTTGAATTTCCTTTAGATAAGGTTGTTTTCTATGATCTGTCGGGCAAAAAAGAGATCAAGCTCGTCCGTGATCTTTAGATTCAGGTTTGAGCAGAATTTGTAACGCACCCTGCCTCCATAGTGCTCAACGAGGGCAGCGTCGTCCGTGCTGACGTAGCCTTCCTGATAGGCTTTGTCGTAGGCAGCCATGATCAGTTCAAAACCAAAGACCTGCGGGGTGAACACCTGCACCAGGTTTTGCCGGGGAATGGTCTGCTCAATGTTTTCCCCCTGGATAAGTTTGATCGTGTTCTTCAACCTGGCAACGGGGACCACGGCCTTGTCTTTTTTCACGATCTCAAAAAGGTCATGCAGCAGATCCTGAGTCACAAAGGGACGCACGGCATCATGGATAAAAACGTATTCCACCGTGGAGGGGCATCTCTGCAAGGCGCCAAAAACGCTGTCCTGCCTTTCAATCCCGCCGGCAATGACCAGCCAGGGCTTTTCAGACGCTTCAAAGAACCTGTGGACCAGATCCTGGCAGTATGTGACCTGATCTTCGGGCGCCGTGATGATAACGTTATCGATATACCGGGAATTGATGAATTTATCCAGGGTGCGGATCAGAATGGGAATTCCGCCCAGCTCCAGAAACTGTTTCCGGATGGCGCCCCCCATCCTCATGCCCCTGCCCGCTGCAGTTATGATCGCCGTATTCATTGTATCCATGAATATACAACCTCCCCTTCCTTCCTTTCAACGTTTACCTTTTGCTGATTATGGAGTTGGCGCAGAAATTTGCTTACCTCATTGATATGCAAATCCATGTTTACCGAAAGATCCTCGGCGGTGGATGGCTGTTTTATCAAGAGGTCGGAAATGGCCCGTTCAATTTCTTCCGGCACGTGCAATTCAAGTGATCTGGCGCGAGTTTTGGCAATGATCTGAACCGGCATGTTCAATCTTTTTTCAAAATGATCCCTGACCCTGAGCAAAACGTCTGTCCTGGCTGCCTCCACCCATTCTTCGGCGCCGGGCCTGTCCAGGGAGTTTATCTGAACCCTGTCCGGTTTTATATTCCTGATCGCTTCGCAGAGGCAGTCAAGCTCCCCGGCAGAATCATTTATGCCCTCGATCACAAAGACCTCCAGCCAGATCATTCCCTGATATTCCCGGCGCAGTGAGATCAAACCGTTAATCAGGTCTTCCACTTTGAGTGACTCCATAGGGCGGTTGATCTTTTCAAATGAATCCTGGTGGCAGGCATCCAGAGACGGCAGGATCAGGTCACAGGGCAGTATTTCCTTTCTTACCCCGGCATCTTTGAGCAAAATGCCGTTGGTTAGAAGGGCGAGCTTGTAGCGCGGATGTTCACGCTTCAGATGGGAGATCATATCCCCGATATGGCTGTATAGTGTGGGCTCTCCCGCTCCGGAAAACGTGATGTAGCCCAGCTCAGGCTTCCCCGCCAGAAAATCCTCCAGCTCGGAGGCGATCTCCTCCAGGGGGAAAAACTCCTCCCTTTGCAGCGTGAGATGGGTGGTGTGCTGCACTTCGCAATAGACGCAATTCAAGGGGCAATACTTGTAAGGAACCAGATCGACGCCGAGTGAATAACCCAGACGCCGTGACTGTACCGGGCCAAAGAGGTGTTTGTAATTCATTTAGAAGGTGGTGCCAAATTGCAGATGCGGTTCCCACTTCCCGTCCTCCAGGTTGTAGGCATAGTCGAAACCGATCAGGCCAAAGGGGCTGCGGATACGTATGCCAGCGCCAATGCCTTTTTTCATTTTCAGGAAATTGAAATCACGCAAATGGTTGTAGCTGTCCCCGGCGTCGAAGAAGCCGATCGCGATGATCTGGTCGCCCCCGATGGGATAACCCAGTTCGCTGGAGAAGATGATCTCTCTGGAACCACCGCCCTCAGGGCCGATGGAACGGTCCGGATAGCCGCGGATCCCGTCCACGCCAGTGCCGCCCAAATAAAATTTCTCATCCGGCGGAGCATCGTCAGACCTTCCGTAGGGAGTGATATAGCCAAAGCGCCATTTCGTGCGCAGTGTTATTTTATACCAGGTTTCCATGTACCAGTTGACTTGGGCGATCTGTTTGAAATAGTCAAAATCTCCTCCCAGCAAACCGCCCGCGAGTTCGGAGAAAAGAGTGAGTTGGGAACCCCGGGTGGGGAAGAAAATGTTGTCACGCGTGTCCCTGCTGATCGTTGCGCTGAGGGAGCTGGTATAACGCCAGCCCAGTTGGTTTAGTTCCAGCAGGGTTGAATTCGCGTCCTCGTTTTCCAGTATCTTGTCCATGTTCGTGATACGGTATTTTTTGGAATATAGCGAATATCCGCCCACTAACCGGGTGCGGTCCACCCAGGGAATGTATTGTCCCAGGCGGACGCTTCCGCCCCTCGTCTGGATCTTGTAATAGAAAGAGCTCCAGTCCTTTTCCGTGTAATATATGGAGCTTCCCAGGAGGACGTTCGAATCGAAGAGGTTGGGATTGGTGAAGCTGAATTCAAAGTTCTGCGTGCTTCCGCCGAATTCCCACATCATGCTACTGGACCAGTTGTTGCCAAAGAGGTTGTTCTGGGAAACGGAAAGCTGTCCCACGACGCCGTCCTGGCTGTTGTAGCCGACGCCGCCGTTGGCGACCCCCGAGGATTTGTCCATGACGTCTATGTACAGGTCGATATCCCCGTTTTTATTGATCGGCCTATAATCCAGCTTGATGTCCGGCTCAAAGAAGCCAAGGTTGTAGATGTTCTGCTGGGTGCGGATGACCTGGCTTTGGCGGAAATAATCCCCGGGCGCCACCTCCAGCTGCCTTAAGAGCACTTTATCCTTGGTACGGCGATTCCCGGTTATGTGGATCTTCCTGATCTGGGCCCGGGTTCCTTCCTTGACCTGAAGGTCTATGTTGAGAAGGTCCCCCTCTTTCTTGATATCAGGGGTTACCTCCGCGTAGATGTACCCCTCGTCGAAATACATGGAATAGATATTCCTCAGTTGTTCCTCGAACTTTTCCTGGTCAAAAGGCTCATTCGCTTCCAGTGTGAATGCATCCTGGAGTTTTTCAGTGCTGAAATTGGAATTCCCGGCAATGTTTATGCTGCCCAGTTTGTATTTTATGCCTTCCCGGATATTGATCACCAGTTCCAGATCCCGTTCCCCCACTTGCTTGAGTTCATAGGGCCCGATCTGGACGTCGATGTAGCCGTTCTTTTTATAATAGTCGGCCAGATTCACCAGGTCCTGGTCAAATTTTTCCTGCTCAAAGCGTCCGGAACGCAGTATGTTCGCCGGTTTTGTCTTCATCCTTTTTAACAGGGTCTTGTCCTCAAAGTTTTCGTTTCCCACAAACGTCACACTTTTTATGGAGAGTCGCTTGCCTTCATTGACCCGTACGGTTATCCTCACCTTGCCATCCCCAGTGAATTCTTCCTCCACATCCACTTCGGCATTGCTGTAACCTTTTCCGTGATATTCCTCGGTCAGTTTACGGATCAATTGCTGCTTCTGGTAATCCGACCAGAAAGAACCGATGCGGACGCTTACAAGATTATCCAGACGGCTTTCCTTCACCACATTCATTCCCTCATAATCAATGAAAGAGAGAACCGGGTTCTCGGTCACCTGGATGATCAGGTTGACCCCGTTCTGATAAGGTTCCGAAAATACGCGGATGCTTGCGAACACACCCATCTTGTAAAGTTGCTTGATGGATTTTGCCACCTCATCAGGATCAAGATTGTCCCCGATCCTCAAACTCAGTGAGGATCTGATAAGTTCTTCCGCGACGGTCCTGGCGCCGTCGATCTGGATATCATATATGGTCTCCCCCGCGGCAAACAGGGAGCCAAAGCTTATCGTTAGTATCAGGCAAAACAATATGCGCCGTGTAAATCTGAGCATTTCTCCTCCATTTAGAGTTGACGACTAAATCTATCAAGACGGCTTTTTCGTAAAGTGATTTTTTTCAGGCCGGCTGAAATCCCCGTTTTTCCGCCCTCAAGCTCAGCCCGCCCGCCTCCCATCCACAACCCCCTGACTTCCCGCTGATCCGGGGGGAAGTCAGTGGGAGGTCACCGCGTTGTGGGAGGGTTTAATTTCTGGGAAGGATCTTCCCGGAACAGCTGGACGGAGCCTGGAGTGGATTTTTGGAAAGACCCGCGCCAGGGCTTAAGTGAGGTCTTTATTTTTGAATATGGCGGGATAATTGCATCAAATAAAGCGGAATATTTTTTAGGAGCCGTGCCATGAAACACATTGAACTTTTTAAGATCTTGTCCCTGCTTTGCCTGCTGGCCTACGCGGTAAACGCGCTCGCGCTTCCGGGAAGCGCCACATACAAACCCTATGACATCGGGCGTTTTGAGGCAGCCCGGGCGGATTCGCTGACGGGATTTGACGTCCAGAAATATGAGCTCACACTGGATATCGACCACCAGGAGGAGTATTTAGACGGAAACGTCCTGGCTACGGTGCTCGCGGAGGAAAACCTGAGCTCCCTGCCCTACGAGCTAGCGGATAATTTTGACGTATCCTCCGTGCTGGTGGATGGCGCGCCCGCCGCTTTCACCCACGCAGGCGGGATCCTCGACATCAGCCTCGACATCCAGAGCGGCGAGACCTTCACCACCCAGGTCTTCTATTCCGGCTATCCCCAGCTTTCGCCGAACATCTACCACATCGGGATGATCTTCAGCACCAACACGGTCTTCACGATCTCGGATCCGGACGCTGCCCGCTACTGGTGGCCCTGTTACGACCATCCCTGGGACAAGGCGCTGGTGGATCTGCACATCACGCTGCGCGACGATTGGAGCGTGGCCGCGAACGGGATCAGGGATTCCATCGTGGACAACGGCGACGGCACCGCCACGACCCACTGGCTGGGCGAAAACCCGATGACGACCTACCTCGTCTGCATCACGGCCGGGCCTTACGTGGAGATCAACCAGACCGCGGGGGACATCCCCATCCAGAGCTTCGTGATGCCGAATCAGTATGACAACGCGCTGGTGGATTTTGCCAACGTGCCCGCAATGATAGATTACTACAACCAGGTCTTCGGCCCCTATCCCTTTGAGAAATACGGCCACGCGGCTGTGAGCATGAGCACCTACGGGGCGATGGAACACCAGACGATGACCACCCTGGGAAACTATATCATCACCGGGAACGGAACTTACGAACTCGTGATCGCCCACGAACTGGCACATCAATGGTATGGCAACGCGGTTTCCTTCCTCACTTTCAAGGACGTCTGGCTCTCCGAGGGCTTCGCCACCTATTCCGAACACCTCTGGACGGACAAGACCCTGGGCTGGCAGGCCGCTGTGGATTACGTAAACACGAGCTATCACCAATACTATATCGGCTGGGCCTCTGGCGCTGGTCCGCAGACCATATACGACCCGGATTTCAACAGCTATTTCGCGCCCCCCTCCTATGAAAAGGCGGCCTCCGTGCTCCACATGCTGCGGCTGAAGATCGGAAACGCCGCTTTCTTCCAGCTTCTGCAGGATTGGTTCACCGCCTACCGGGATTCGAACGCCGTAACCAGCGAATTCCAGACCCTGGCGGAGCAGATCAGCGGGCAGGATCTGGACCAGTTTTTCCAGCAATGGATCTTCGGCTCCGGGATGCCGGAACTCGAATACAGCGTCTGGCACAACCCCGCCAGCGATTCACCCCTGTGGATCATCGCCAAAACGGTTTCCAACACCTCAACCCAATTCCACATCGAGGTCCCCTTCCTCTTTGAACACGGCGGGGAGGTGGATTCGCTTTTGATCGAGGCCAGCCCCGGGGGACAGAACAACCACGCCTGGCCCGAATACACACCGGATTGCACCCTCACGCCGAACCACAACCACTGGACGCTTTTGAGGGGCATCACCCAGAAACACCCCGTACTCTCGGAATGCCTGCCCTCCAACGCCTGCGTGTTGCTCTCCTGGGAATCCTTTTACGATGATCCTTCCCTGGCCTACAACGTTTACCGCAAAGCCGCCGGCGAGACGGACTGGACGCTGCTCAATCCCCAGCCTTTGGATGCTTTGGAATACACGGATGGCACCCCCCAAAACGGGACCGAATACGAGTACGCGGTTGCGGCGGTCGATCCAGGCGGCTGGGAAAGCACGCGCTCGAACATCCTGACGGCCGAGCCCCTGGCCTTCAGCTTTGAAAACGACCTGCTCGTGGTGGACGAAACCCGCGACGGGAACGGGGCGAACATCAATCCGGACGACGCGATGGTGGACGATTTTTATGCCGCCGCCCTGGATCCGATCGTTTACGCGGATTGGGATGTGGCGGACCAGGGACTCCCGCCTTTGGACGTTTTGGGGCAATACCGCCTGGTGCTCTGGCACGCGGACGATTTTTCCCAAAACCTGCTGATGGACCATCTGAACACCCTCGGCGGATACCTCTTGGGCGGGGGGAAGGTGATCATCTCCGGCTGGAAGACGCCATCGGTTTTCTCGGATCCCTTCCTGCAGCGCTTTTTCGGAGGTGCGGAGCTCCTCTATGACAACTCCGCCTGCTTGATCAGCGCGCAATCCGCCGAATATGCCGAACTTGAGGTGGATCCCGCGAAAACGATCTCGATCTGGGACGAAATGCTGCCCTACGTCTACACCTTCCCTGGAGCCCAAAACCCCGTCTACACAGCAACGCTGGATCCAGATGCCCAGGGGGACGGGTACTGCGCCGCCTTCAGACAGGAATTCCCCGGTTCCGGCTCGGAATTCCTCCTCTTTGGTTTTCCTCTATACTTCATGCAATCCACCGGTGTGCGGGGATTCCTGCAGGAGATGATCCCGGAAATGCTCTCCCCCGTGGCATCAGACGATCCCTCTGTTCCCGCCTTGGAACTGGCGCTGGGGATCTTTCCCAATCCTTTCCGGGCAAGTGCTAAAGTTAGCTTCAGCCTGCCTGGGAAAGGCCTAGTGAAACTGAAGGTCTACAATGCCCGGGGCCAGCTTGTGCGCGAGCTGATGGCGGATGAAAAGGACACGGGGAGCCACGAGACGGCCTTCGATGCCCGGGACCAGGAGGGGAACCCCCTCCCCTCGGGGATCTATATCCTGAGGATGGAACACGCGGGGAGATCACTGACCCGGAAGATCAGCCTGGTGAAATGAGCCCTCAGTCCTAGTGGAAAAGATTCACCAGATACAGCGCCGTTAGCAGGACCAGGGCCGCCCACAGGACCAGGTCCGCCGCACTGAAACGCCTTTGATGGAGGTGGCTTCTTTTGCCCGGACTGCGGAAACCGCGGAGCTCGAGGGAGATCGCCTGAAGCGAACTGCGGGAAAGAATATCCGCCAAAACGCAGAGGGATATCCGGCCGTAGATCCTGATCTTTTCTTTGAAATGTAGCTTTTTCAGGTCTATCCCGCGCAGGCGGAGCTGGATCCGGGAATCCCCGATCTGGCGCGATGCCGAGGGGATCACGTGGATGCCGTAAAAGACCATGAATCCCAGTTCCTCGGGCAGGTGGACGGCCGTGAAGGCGGCCTCGAAATCCTCAAAATCCAGCTTCAAAAGGATGCCTGCCGAAAAGAAGAGGATCAAAAGCCGCAGGCAGAAGGAGATCCCGCCCCGCAGACCCCCGGAATGGACGGCATACCAGGACGAGCCCCAGAGCAATCTACCCTCCTTGACGAAGAGGAGCTGGATGATGATGATCGCCAGGAAAACCGGCAGGAATTTCACCAGCTGCCGCAGCCAGGCGCGGGTCTCGAACCCGGAGTGGAAGCCGGAAAAAAGGATGCTGAGGATGAGCACGGCGGCCAGCCAGTAAAGCTGGGGGACAAAGATGGCGGCGGTGCTGAACCAGAGGGTGAGGAGGACCAGGGAAATGGGATGCGGCTTTTTCACGCTAACTCCCGCAGAGTTCCGTTTTCCAGCTTCAGGACGCGGTCAAAAAGGCCATGGGGCAAATCCGGGTCGTGGCTCACGATGAGCATGCCCGCGTCCCGTTTTTCCGCGCAGAGGGAGATGAAGCCCTGCCTGCGGAGGGGATCCAGGTTGGACATCGGCTCGTCCAGCAACCAGAACCTATCCTTCAGAAGCGGCAGGGTGAGCAGGGAAAAAGCGCGGAGTTCACCCGTGGAAAGCCGGGTGTATGGCTCGTCGATCTTCGCCATGAGTGGCTCTTCGAGGGATTTGACAGCCTCATCGGAAAAGCGCTCCGGGAAGGCCAACTGCCAGATCTCCAGGTCGTGCCGGGGCAGCAGGCCGAAAAGGTCGTCCCTGGCCCGCTGGCGGCGGAAGACGATGTTCTGGAATATGGCGGGATCCTGCTCCCCAGGGGGTTTTTCCATGAGTTGGACGCTCCCGGAAACAGGCTTTTCCAGCCCCATCAGCAGTTTCAGCAGTGTGCTTTTCCCGCTGCCGTTGGCGCCCAAGAGGAGGATCCGCTGGTTTGTGCCGATCGCCAGGGAAAGATCTTTGAAAAGGCCCTTCTGCCCGGGATAGCCGAAGCCCAGGCCCTCGGCGCGCCAGAGTGTCCCGCTCATAGGGTGAGCTCGAGGGTTTGATCCGCCAAAGTTCCGATCCTGGGGTCGTGGTCCGCGGCGATCACCATCCCGCCCCGCTTTTTGACGTCCAGCAGCCAGGCCTTGAGGAGTTCCAGGGAAAATTCATCCAGGGAGGCCGCTGGTTCGTCGAGCAGGATCAGTGGCGTGTTCAGAGCGGCGCAGACGGCCAGGACGAGGAGTTTCTTCTCGCCCCGGGAGAGCTTTTCCGGCTCCCTGCGCAGAAAGCCTTTCAACCCGAAATATCCCGCGGCCGCGTCGATCCTGGATCGCATCTCCCCCACCGGCAGGCCGAGGTTCTCCAGCCCGAAGGATATCTCCTTTTCGAGGCTGGGAAAGAATATATGGCTTTCCGGATCACCCATCTGGTAGGCAAGGTGGCGGAATTTCTGGTTGAATGGGATGGAGGCGAGGTCGATCCCCTCCAGGCTGATGCAGCCTTCGAGTTCCGCCTTCACGAAATGGGGGATGACGCCGCTGATGGCGTTCAGAAGGGAGGTCTTGCCGCTGCCATTCGGGCCTTTCAGAAAGAGCAGTTCACCCGGTTCGAGGGCAATGCAGACATCCTCCAGCAGATCACTTTCGCTGCCGGGGTATCTGAGCCTGAGCCCGCTTATCCGGAACATCTGGTTTTGGCTTGCAGAGGCGCTTCGCCCCGCCCTCGCCTCAGGGAACCAGTTCGAAGGATTTTACGCCGGACAGGAGTTCCGGATCGGCAAGCAGGTCGTTTAGCGGGATACTGCTATCGCCTTCCGGGGATTGGACGATGAAGTGGACGTCCGGGCTGAGCTGCCAGTCCATCACGCGGTTGAGGGCGATCAGGGCGTCGAGGTTGCCGGTGTGGATCAGGGCAAAATCGTCGATCTGGATGTAGACGATATTCTTCAGCCACATCCCGCCTGGGATCCGGGGGCTTTTCAGGTTTAGCCCGTCATCGGTGGCCTCAAGGATCGCGCCCTCCAGGTGGCGGGGATATTCCAGGGAAAGCTTCATCCCGTCCGCGCTGTAAAGGACCACGGAGCAGGTCTCGTCCCGCGAGGTTTTGGGCAGGAGGTCCGCGAAATAATAGCCCTTCGTATTGGTGAACGGTGCGGGATCCTCCAGCAGGTTCTCCTCTTTCAGGCGGCCGTCCAGAAATTCAAAGCTGGCTGGCATTCCCAGGGGATCGAAATCCTCAAAGACGATCCGCTGCGGGTTCCAGACCCATTTCATGTCTCTGAGAGCGGGGAAGATCACGCGTGAACCGTTATTTGGGAAAGCTTCTCCGTTGCGGCTGAAAACCAGCCAGCAGGCGAGGGTGTCGAATTCCGCCTGGCTGAGGTTCACCATGTAGTTGTCCTCGGATTCGAAGCGGATCACGGTGTAGGGCTCCTTTATTAGCTCCTTCAGACGGGAATCCAGGCGGAAACCCTGCCAGGTGTCCAGGCGGGCAGTTCCATCCTTGTCCCGCAGGGTCTCAAATTCCTGCCGGGGCTCGGAGCCCAGGGCCTCATGATCTAGCTCATGGGAGATCCCCCCGGGATCGACGATCGTCAGAGCTCCGAGGAAGGCAGCGCAGAGCAGCGCGAGAGATGTGTTGATGATATGTTTCATGTGACCAATCCGTAGTATTTGATTGTTTTATGGATGCCGCGGGAGATCCAGCCGCCCAGTATCCCCGAGACGGCGGACATCCCGACGATGATCAGGATAAAAGGCAGGGGATGGCGAAAGAGAAGGATCGCCACGACCAACGCGCCGGTGACGTTTGCCAGGGCGCAAAGGATGACATGGGTCGAAAACCTCTCCGGATGGCGCAAAAGGGGATAGACGAGGTCCACGGCGATCCCGGGCAGCGTGTAGCTGATCAGGGTCAGAACGCCCTGGTTGCCGCGGATGCCGACAACCATGATGATGAGCGCCTGCAAAAATCCATAAATCGTTCCCGCGCCGGGTTTGGCGACGATCAGCACGGCCAGCACCAGCCAGAGCATGTAAAGCCCGCCGACGAATGAGCCCCCGGGCACCATCAGCGGCATGGAGATCATCTTGGAAAGCGGTGATACGAGGGGCTTGATCGCGATCCCGATCCCGGCCAGGCCGGCGATGATGATCAGATCCTGCGTGGTGAAGCGCTTGAACATGAACCTGATTAGATCAGCCTGGTCGTCTCGCCGGATTCCATATTGTACAGGTTCATTTCCACGCCCGCCTCGGCGAGCAGCTTCTCCGCCAGGGCGTCCGGATATCTGTCCGCGATGTAGATCGTTTTGATCTCCGCGTTGATGATCATCTTGGCGCAGATGCTGCAGGGCTGGTGGGTGCAATAGATCGTGGCGCCGCGTGTGCTGGAGCCGTTGAGCCCGGCCTGGATGATCGCGTTCTGTTCCGCGTGGACCCCCCGGCAAAGCTCGTGCATCTGGCCCGAAGGCACGGAATTTGTGGTCCGCAGGCAACCGACCACCGCGCAATGCGGAACGCCTTTGGGGGCCCCGTTATAGCCCGTGGAAAGGATCTGGTTGTCCTTGACGATGACCGCCCCCACCTTGCGCCTCAGGCAGGTGCTCCTTTTGGAGGCGAGGACTGCCATCTGCATGAAATACTCCTGCCATGAAGGGCGGTTGTCCATCTCATACCTCTGCGATGTAGATTTTTTTGCAATTTCCCCCAAACCGGGTTTCTGTCAAGCGCCGTTTTTCAGAAGTTCCCGGGCTTGAAGCGATTATTCCCTTGACAGGGTTGCAAATATCGTGGATTGGATTTTTTTTGATCGGCTTCATTGACCGTCATCACAAAAATCATTAAAATGATGCCGTCGCAACCATCTTTGGAACATTGACATTCGCGCGGCGCATTCATTGACGGATACAGATATTTTAAAAATACAAGGAGTGACCACTTGAAACGTTTCATCATCTTGCTGATACTTTTTGGGGCGGCCTTACTCTGGTCCCAGGAGGACATTGTCGTCCTGAGCCTTTCCGGGGCCCGGGAACTGGCGCTGCAAAACAACGCCTCCTATCAGGCGGATCTGGCCGAACTGGAGGCCGCAAAATGGGACCGGCTTTCCGCTTTGGGGAATTTTCTGCCCAATCTCAGTCTGAGCGGGACCTGGCTTTATATGGATCCCGCCCGGACGGTGCAATCCGGCCCCACAGCTTTCACCATGAACAACGACATCCGCACTTTCGGGCTCTCCCTCACCCAGCCTATTTTCTACGGCGGAAAGCTCTGGCAGGGCTACCAGATGTCCAGGATTGCCGAGGACATGGCGCACATGGGCGCGGACGCCAGCCAGGTTGAGCTCCTGGCCACGGCGGACAACCTCTACATGGGTGTCCTGCAGACCCAAGACCTTCTTTCGATCAGCGAACTCTCCGTGCAATCCGCCGAACTCAACCTCCAGATCGCCCGCCTGAAACAAGAGAGCGGATTGATCTCCAACGCGGATTTCCTGAGGTTCCAGAGCCAGCTTGCCTCGAACGAGGTCTCGCTTTTGCAGGCCAGGACGGCGCTGCAGCTTTCCCAACTCCAACTCCGCAACCACCTCGGCATCGATTACCTGCCCCTGGTGGAGGAACTGCCCGATATCCAGGGAGACCCCGAGCTGGAAATTCTGGAAGGCTACGACGCGGATTCCATCTCCCGCCTGACGGACCTGGCGCTGAAGGAAAGCGAAAAAACGAGCAGTTCGCTGAAGCTCCTGGAAAGCGGGGTAGATATCTCCCGCAGGAGTTATGCGATCGCCAAAGGCAACTTTCTGCCCACGGTCAACCTCATCGGCAGCCGGGATTACGAGGAGAACGGCATCGACCGCTATGAATTTTCCGCCTCGAACCAGATCATGGTCACGGCGTCCCTTCCGCTCCTGCCCCAGCTTGGCAACTACGCGGACATGAAAGCCGCCGGATTCGCCCATAAAAAAGCCCTTCTCGAGGCCCAGACAGCCACCCGTGAGATCGAACTCGCCACCGAAGCCGCCGTGCTGAACCTTGTGAGCTCCGCCGGGCAGATCCGCTCCGCCAGGCTCTCTCTGGATTACACCCGGCAGGTCTACGAACAGCTTCAGGAGAGGTTCCGGATGAACCTGGCCTCGGCCGCCGACCTCCTGGACGCCGAACTGATGCTTTCTTCGGCCCGCACCGCCCATTCCAACGCGGTCTACGGCTATCACAAAGCGCGGATTTCCCTGATGCAGCTGATCGGCATCGAGGATCCCCAATTCCTTGACGAAATGATATACCTTGGAGCAAACATATGAACGCCAGACACCTGATCCTGATACTCGCGGCCCTCATCCTCGCCCTCGCAGGATGCGGAAGGGACCGCGGACCCGCCACCGAAACCGCCGATGACGTCCAGCCCGTGACCGTCGAGGAGATCGTTCCCCGGGAACTGGAGGATTACATCACGGTCTCCGGCAAGCTCGAGGGGATCACCAGCTTCACCATGAGCAGCGAGACCTCGGGACGGATCGTGGAGATCTATAAAATCCTCGGCGACTTCGTTAAGAAAGACGACCGCATCGGCAGGGTCCAAAACGAGGTCTACCAATATCGCCTGGACCAGGCCGAAGCCGCGCTCGCCTCCGCGCAATCCTCCTATGAGACGGCCCAGAGGAACCTGGAATGGGCCGAAGCCGCGCTTGAAGAAGACCTCGTCTCCCAGACCGAATACAAGGGCATCCTCTCCGCCTACAATGGCGCCAAAGCAGGGCTGGATGGAGCCAAAGCGGGCCTTGAGGCGGCGCAGGAGGGAGTCAGCGGATCCTATTTCACGTCGCCGCAAGCCGGCACCATCACAAACCTGAATCTTTCCCTCGGCCAGGTCATCGGCCCCGGCGCGCCGGTCGTCACGATCACGGACGCCAGCCGGCTGATCATCAAGACGGGGGTCGGCGAAAGCCATATCTCCAAGCTCAAGCGGGGCCAGACAGCCGAGATCAGCTATCCCGAGCGGGGCATCACCCTCAAGGGCTTCGTGCGCGGCTTCGGGATCAGCCCGCTGCCCAATTCCGCCACCTACCCCGTCGAGATCGAGCTCGCCAGTGGCGGCTCCCTGCTGCCGGGAATGGTGGTCAGCGCGAGGATCCTCACCGGGCGCTACACGGACCTGCTCTATACCTCGATCACGAACCTCTCGAACGAATTCGGGGCCTACTACGCCTGGGTCGTGGATGCCGAGAACAAGGCCTCCAAACGCAAGGTCACCCTTGAGCGGGTCATCGGCGGCGACGCCGTCATCGCCTCCGGGATTTCCTCCGGCGAACTGATCGTCACCAGCGGCGGGGAGAACCTTGAGGAAGGCGGCTCCGTGGAGATCAGGAACGCCCCATGAAAGTTGCCGAAACCTCGATAAAATATTCGATCCTGATAAACATCCTGGTGATCGCCATCGTGATCATGGGCCTCGTCTCCATGGTCAGCATGCCCCGGGAGGAATTTCCCGCCGTGGAATTCGGCCGCGTTATCGTCGTCGTCGCCTATCCCGGCGTCTCTCCCGAGGAGATCGAACAGCTCATCACCAGCAAGATCGAGACCGAACTCTCGGACCTCAACGATCTGGATTACATCGAAAGCTTTTCCGAGGAAGGGGTCGCGACCATCAGCGTCGCCTTCGACACCTCCGTGGATTCCGGGGAGGCCTATGATCTCGTCTCCCGCGAAATGACCAAGATCACGGACCTTCCCGATGACGCCATGGACCCGATCCTGATCCGCCTTAACATGCGCGAGATCAACCCCATCGCCCAGATCGTCGTCAGCGGCGATTTCACGCCTCTCGGGCTGAGGGAGGTGGCAGACGACCTGAAGGACGGGATCCAGAAAGTGGACAACGTTTCCAAGGTCGAGCTCATCGGCGCCCGCGACCGCCAGATCTGGGTGGACGTGAACCGCGCCAGGATCGACGCCTACGGGATTAGCCTCTCGGAGATCGCCGCCGTCCTCCAGGGCAGGAACCTGAACATCCCCGGCGGAACGGCAAATTACGGAAAGACGGAATTTCTCGTGCGCGCCCTCGGCCAGTTCAACACGACCCAGGAGATCGGCTCCATGATCGTCCGTTCGGATCCCAGCGGCAGGGCGATCCGGGTCACGGACGTGGCGACGATCCGGGACACCCTGGAAGAGACCCAGACGATCGCCAGGCTCAACGGCAAGGAAGGGATCAGCATCTTCGTCTATAAAAAGGGCGAAGGCAACATCATCAAGGTCATGGAAGAGGTCCGCGAATACATCGCGGCCTTCGAGCAGAGGGTTCCCGAAGCGGATATAAGCGTGCGCAACGACGGCTCCATCGACGTCAAAAACGGGATCGGTGCCCTCAGCTCAAGCGCCCTCAAGGGGATACTCCTCGTCTTCCTCGCCCTGCTCGTCTTTTTGGGCTGGCGCAACGCCATTTTTGCCTCGATCGGCATCCCCCTCTCCATCCTCATCACCTTCATCGTGATCCCCTGGCTGGACATCACCCTGAACAACCTCACCATCTTCGGGCTGATCATCGTCGTCGGGATGGTCGTGGACAATTCCATCGTCGTGCTGGAGAATATCCATCGCTACCGCGAGATCGGCTATGCCCACAAACCCTCCATCATCGAGGGCGTGAACCAGGTCATATCCCCCGTTTTAGCCTCCTCGCTGACGACCATTGCCGCCTTCATGCCGATGCTCCTCACGGGCGGGATCATGGGGCAGTTTCTCTCCGTCTTCCCGATCGTCGTGACCGTCGCGCTCCTGGCCTCCTGGTTCCAATCCATGGTTATCCTCCCCACGAACGTGCATCAGTTCGGGCGCGGGCTCACCAGCGGCGAGGACCGCACCACCCGCTTCATCAAGCCCGTCCTCAAGCTCTACCGCAAACTCGTCACCAAGGCCCTGCGCCGCCGGGGACTGGTTTTTGGGATCGTCATGCTCCTGCTCGCCCTTTCCCTCTTCATCCTGGGAAGCGGCGCGATCCCCTTCGAATTCTTCCCCACCTCCCTTTCCCAAACGATCGCCATGGAGCTCCAGACCCCCGTGGGAACTTCCCTGGAGGAAACCGGGCGTGTCGTCACCCAGATCGAGGATTTCATCATGAACATGGAGCAGAGCGGGGACATCGAATTCGTGGTCAGCAACGTCGGCTCCCTCAGCTCCGACGGCATCCGCGAGACCAAGACCTCAAATGCCGCGGTGAGCATCGATCTCGTCGACCTCAAGGACATGAAATACACCCATGAGGAGATCAAGCAGGAGATCCGCAGGTTCCTGGACACCCTCCCCGGGCTTTACACCTATAAATTCTCCACCGGCCAGGCCGGGCCGCCCCTGGGCAGGGACATAGACATCCGCATCAAGGGCGAGAGCATCGAGCGCCTCGTCTATATCAGCGAGGTTGTCAAATCCAGCCTGGACGAGATCCCCGGTGTTGTGGACATCGACGACAGCTACGACGAGGGCAAGATGGAGGCCAGGGTCATCCCGGACCAGGAAAAGCTCTCCATGTTCGGCCTCAGTGTCGCCCAGGTCGCCTCCACCCTCCGCATGGCCAGCACCGGTAGCGAGGTCACCCAGTTCCGCGGCAACGGGGTGGATGAGATCCCCATTCTCGTCAAACTCGACGACCGCTTCACCGATGACCTCGAGATCCTCAAGGACCTCAAGATCCGCACCCCCATGGGCAGCCTCGTCGCCCTGCGCGATATCGCCAGCTTCGAGCTGGGAAGCAGCATTTCGCGGATCACCCACTACGACGGCGACCGTGTCCTATCCGTGACCGCCACCGTCGCGGAATACGAGGAGAACGGCAATACCAAAAAGCGGACCACCTCGGAAGTGATCTCCGCGCTCAGGGGAGACAGGCTGCGCGGGACGAAGGGCTCGCTCTCCAATTTTGAGCAGCGCTTCCCCGGCTACACGATGGAATTTGGAGGGATAAACCAGCAGCAGCGGGAATCCTACACCACCCTCGGCTATGGTTTTCTGATCGCGCTCCTGGCGATCTTCACCATCCTCGCCTCCCAGTTCCGCAGCTACGTGCAGCCCCTGATCGTGATGATGACCATCCCCTTCGCTTTCATCGGCGTCGTCTTCGGGCTGCTCGTCACCGGGCTTTCCTTCTCCCTGAACACGATGCTCTCCGTGGTCGCCCTGGCCGGGGTCGTGGTCAACAACGCCATCCTGCTCATCGATTTCATCAACACCGAGCGCGAAAAGGGGGTCGACCGCTGGAACGCCATCATCAACAGTGGCTCCGCCCGCCTCCGCCCGATCATCCTCACCACCACCACCACCGTCGCCGGGATGCTGCCCCTGGTCTTTTCCACGGACCCCTCATCCCAGGCCTGGCGCCCGCTGGCAGTGAGCTTCGTCTTTGGCCTGCTCTTTGCCTCCCTCATCACCCTCTTCGTGATCCCCGTGATCTACAGCGCGGTGGATTCCTTCTTTGGAAAGTTCGGCATGACGCGCTTCAAGGAACACAGCAAGTTCAAGGAGGCCATGGTGGAAGAGACCCCGGAAAGCTGATGCAAAGATAGCCGGAACACCGGTTTTACCGGTCAGTCCGCCGGATTCATCCGGCAATTGCCTGGTATAATAAAACCAGATATTTGATGATCCGACCGGATGACAACCCCAACGCCCAACAAGTTGCGCGTAGGGGATCCGGGAATCTTAATCATACCTTTTTTCTTCATATAAGCTCGCACCCATTCTCTTACTTTGTACATCTCGTCGATGCCATTCAATGAGCATACCTTGGCAATACTGATGCCATCTCTCACAACTGCATATACAACATGCTCTTTGAAACTTCGACCATACCTAACTACTTGCTTTGCAATACGTTTCATTTTTCATCCTCACTTTGGCTGTCATCACTTTGGCTGTCAACCAAAATCAGGAAAAACCACGGGTCATCCCCTTTCCCAAGCGTTAATCACTTCTTAATCAAGCCTTAATCAAGTCTTAATTGTTAACGCTTGATTAAGGCTTGATTAACACTTGACTAAGGCCTTCACGGGAGGGTGAAACACTTATCATACTGCCCTGCAATGGATTGGCCAAGTCTGGGCATTGTTGGTTTGTCCGGGAATCCCATTGGCCAAGAATGCGGTTGACAAGTCATGGCCCTGCCGATAAAAGGGTGGTTATGTTCAAACCACCTTAAGGATGGGAGAAAAATGATCAAATGCCTGGTGCTTGCCCTGCTTGCCCTTGCCTGGTTCAATCTACCCGCCGCGACGGTGAGTGGATTTGTGACGCGCGCGGACAGCGGTGAGCCAATGCAGTACGTGAACGTCCTGGTATTCGGCAGCAAGATCGGCGGCCAGACGAACAAGAATGGCTATTATGTCTTGAATTTGAACAAGACAGGTTCATTCAAGCTCGAATTCTCCCTCGTCTCTTATCGCAAGGAGAGCAAGCCCTTCACCATCCGAAGTCTGGATGAAGATGTGGTTGTCAACGCCAGCCTCGAGAAGAGGTCCGTGGAGCTAAGCAAAGTGGTGGTCACCGCCGAGGGCGAGGGAGAGTATGAAGGCCCCCTGATCCAGGCCAGCACGATCGTCCGGAAAAGGGAGGATATCCAGATGGTCGTTTCCCCCGTGGAAGCAGACGTCTTCCGCGCCGTGCTCACACTTCCAGGGGTGGTGCCGATATCGGATTTTTTTGCCGGGCTTTACGTGCGCGGCGGTACTCCGGACCAGAACCTCATCCTGCTGGATGAGATCGACGTATACAATCCCAACCATTTCGGCGGGATCTTCAGCACCTTCAACACGGACGCGGTGGAAAGCGTGGAACTGGTCAAGGGAGGATATCCGGCGAAATGGGGCGGGCGGCTTTCCTCGGTTTTGGATGTAACCAACCGCCAGGGCAACAGGATCCACCATCAGGGCGTCGCCCGGCTGAGCCTCATCTCCTCCTCCACAACCCTGGAGGGGCCTCTCAGGATGGGCAACCAGAGCGGATCCTACATGGCCTCCATCCGCCGGACATACGTCGAGCTCTACAAGCAGGTCTACCCGGATCTGCCGGATTACTACTTCTACGACGGCCACTTACGCCTGAACTGGGATCTGGACCAGAAAAACAAACTCAGCCTGAGCGCCTATTTCGGCAAAGACGATCTTTCCTTTGACTTCGGGAGCGTCCTGGCAACTGACTGGGGCAACAGGACTTTCACGGCGCAGTGGGTGCACCTGTTTAGTCCGCAGCTCTTTTCCCAATTCATCATTGGCGGCAGCAGGTTTGAAAGCAACCTGGGCCAGACCTCCGAAGAAAGCGTGGAGATCTTCAGGAGTGACAACTCGATCGACGACCTCACCGCGAAAGGGATCCTGAGCTGGAAACCCGACAACCGGCATGAGGTCGAGACTGGCTATGAGATCAAGTACAACGATACCGATCTGGAGATGGATACTTCCTACCAGGTGGAGCAAAACTCCCTGCCCAACGCCCGGATCTCCTCACTCACCTGCGCAGCCTTCATCCAGGACAACTGGAAGATAAACCCACTCTGGACATTCCAACCGGGACTGCGCGGAACTCTTTACCAGACCCTGGAGATCTTTCCTGAGCAAGCGCCGTCCGCGACGCATTTCAATTTGGAGCCACGGCTGTCCATCAAACGGACCCTCGATGTCGGCGAAAGCGTCTATGCCAATTTCGGGGTCTTCCACCAGTATCTCACGCTGCTTTCCATGGAGATAAACACGCCCTTCGATGTCTGGCTGCCCCTCGACGGGAGCCTGGATCCCGGACTTTCACTGCACTACATCATGGGATACGAAAACGCGCTGAACAAATACTTCCAGTGGGACGCCGAGGTCTATTACAAGGACTTCCGAAATCTCTTGCAATATAACATGAACACCTTCTTCGAATGGGACAATGAGGCAGCCACTTTGAGCGATGCCGTGCGGCTGGGGGAAGGATATTCCTATGGGGCGGAATTATTGGTACGCAACGACTGGAAGGGCTTGCAGGGCTTTTTGGGCTATACTTTTAGCCAGACCAAACGCAAGGTCGATGGCGTAAACCTCGATCCGGAAACGGGTGAGGCAGTTCCCTTTTATCCCCTTTACGATCGCAGCCATTCGGTCTCCCTCGTGCAAAATTTCAATGTCAGCCAGAACACCGGGATCCAGTTCCTGGGTGCCGATCTCAAGCTGGGCCTCAATTTCAGCTATAACTCCGGCCAGCCCACGGATGTCCCGGAAAGGATCTACTACGACGGTGAAAACTTCCAGCTGATCTATTCCTACAAAGACCGGTTGCGGCTTCCCGCTTATGTAAGGCTTGATCTGAGCTTCAAACTGGAGTGGGTGACCGGGTGGGGATCGATCGAGCCGTATCTGGAGATCATCAACGTCTTCAACCGCAAGAACGTCAGCTTCCGCAGCTACAGGCTACAGCTGCAGGAGGATTATACCTTGGAGCTGGAATCCCGGGACGGCACGCAGTTTCCCCTCCTGCCCTTCGTGGGGATGAACGTCAAATGGTGAGGTTTGTCATGAAAAAATTGCTTTCCCTGCTGCCTCTGCTTCTGCTCCTTTTTTCCTGCGAAAACACCTCCGGGCCGAGATTCGAGGGCGACGTCTTCACCCTGGCGGGGCTCCTCGTCGCGGATCATCCCGTCAGCCTCGAGTATCCCGTCTATGTCACGCGCAGCAGCGCCATTGAGGATTTCGACCCCTGGCAGATCTTCGTCCCGGACGCCCAGGTGGAGCTCAGGGACCTCGACACCGATCAGGAGATCGCCCTCTCCCCCGTCCTGCACGATCTCAAGGTCAAATACATTGATCCGGAGGAAAACCCCATCCTGCCGGAGCACACATATCGGATCGAGGTCAGCATTCCCGGCCATGACGAGCTCATCTGGGCGGAGACGCAGGTGCCCCAAAGCGTCCAGCCGGAACCGGATCCCTGGGGCGACAATCCCCCCGGGACCGGCTTTTCCTTCGATCCGGACACCCAGAACAATCTTCCCTTCGATCAAATCGACTCCCTCTACCCCCTCGTCGTCAACACCTTCGGCACCGCCGGAACCTTCAACTTCTTCGGGGAGGCATACTGCCTTGAGGATTTCAGCACGGATCTGGAATTTACGGAACCCGTATTTGGGATGGAGCACCCGGATGAATCTGCCGAAGCCGCATATAATTCGGGCAGTAGGGGATTGAGGCGCATGAGTTTCATGTATCGCTTCGTCTCCAGCCCCCTGGACGGTTTGGAGGGAAACTATCTGGTCCTGAACAACTACAGCAACGCGTTCATATTCTATGGCAGATACCGCCTGAAGGTATATGTGATCGATGACAATTATTACAACTACTCGTTCATGGAGGACGGCTACCTGCACGGCGGGGTGCGCAACGCCCTGGGATACTTCGGCGCGGCAAGCGGCGGGATCATGTATGCGGAGATCGTGAAATAGCTAGTATAGGCAAAGCTACGGTATTTTCAGGTAGGTAAGTTTACCCGGAAAAAAAGGGCGGCTTGGGAAGCCGCCCATGTATATGGCTTGTGATTGATCAGGTTTCGATCACTTCCACGTTGGCACGGGGCAGGATCATCTTGGAGCCATCCTCGAACTCGGCTTCCAGGACGCGGACGAGGGTTTCGGATTCGACCTTGGTGAGTTCTTCCGGCAACGCCGTCACTTTGGCGATCTTGCCAAAATTGGGCTGGCGTATCACCCTGATCAGGGTTCCCGGCTCCAGCACCGGCAGTGAGGGTTCCTCAACCTGAAGCTCATGTTCGTCAAAGGGCTGCGGGATGATGATCTCCGGGCGGATAACTCCCGCGCGGATCTGGGTCCTGCCGTGGGTCGAGGTTTTTTTGCCTTCATTTTGGCTCAGCAGGTCAAACGTTTTGCGAGCCATGGTTATCTTGCCAAAACCTTCCGTGCAAACGATGGTCAGGCCGATGTTTTCATAGCCTGTAATGGCGACGCCGATATCATAGCCCAACAGCTTTTTGATATCCTGGTCGTCAATCCCGCCGGTGATTACGGCGTTAACACCGTGTTTACGGGCTGCCTCGATCACTTCATGGGTGACGAAAGAGCCAACCACGATGATCTTACCCGCGCAGGATTCATCGATCGAAGCGGGATCCGCCACATCCTCAGGGGATTTCACCAGCATTTTGATCTCGCCGATGGTTTCTCCGCCTATGCCAAAGATACCCTGGATATAGGTGCTTTTATTTTCGATGACCACACCCTCGTCTTCCCGTACTTCCTTTACATATCCGTCTATAAAGGCTTTGACCTGGATCGGGATACGTGGTTCCCGGAGAAGGATCTGTCCGGTTACGGAGGAGATGTTCTCCACTTCGCCTTCGAGGGGCGAGCGGACCTCGGACTTGAACAGGCCTGTGCCGAAGAGTCCTTTGGTTTGGGCGAGGATCGTTTTTTTTGTAATCTGCTGGCCTTTTTCGATCTGGATGAAATTATCAAGCTGGCCGGGGGAGACGCCAAGCTTGTTGGCCAGGTTGAAGGGCACGACCTTCCCGGGGAGCATGGCTTCGGCCACCACGTCCTCGGCTTTGACCTTGTCCCCTTTTTTCACGAGGACCTGTCCCTTCAGGGGCAGGATGCGCTCTTTCTGGAGAATTATGCTATCGGTTACGGTTAATCCGGCTGAATATGCTTGTCCCATGATTCCTCCTATTTCAGTATCGATTCGGGGTAGGCCTTGAATTCCCGCATCCACTTTTTGAGCATCTCAATGCGCTGAGTTTTCACATTGGGCAGTGTGAAAGGTTGCCTGCCACGGGTATCCAAAACTATTCCAACTATGCCGCCGTGCAGTTCTGTTTCCAGTTCACGGCTTTTGTTCTCATCCAGGTTCAGACCGCCATGGGTCTTTAGGGTGGCCTTGGCAACCTCACCCACTCCGCAGGGTATCAGGCGTACTTCACCATAGGGGATATCCTCTTCCCAAGTGCTTCCGTCCGGCAGTTTCAGTTTGGCGTTTAGGGCCGGTTTGCCAATCTTTCTCTTGCCGACCGGCGCAACGCAGGTGCCGAGGTATATCATGCAATCTTTGCGGAAAACTTCGGTCGCGGCTCTGGCGCTGATCTCTGAAAGAACGCCCAGGTGCGGCATCATGAAGATGCTGTCCACAGCCAGGCGGGTTATACCCTCGGGCAGGAAGGCGTTGATCATCAGCATGACGGTCTGGTGCCTCCTGGGCGCGTGGGAAAGGACACCGCCGCTGCCGACGAGGAGGTCCAAGGTCATCATGTCGACGATCGAACCTCCGGAAGTTGACTGGCTGAAAGCCTCAGAAATATCGCGCTGGCGTTGCATGCCCTTGAGCGAGCTGGCGAACTCCTTGTGCTGTTCAAAGGCAAGGCGCAGGGCTTCGATCGCGATCGCCTGTTCGAGGATCAGTTCCTCCAGCAGGGATGGAATCGTAGTCGGGCGGATCATCTTGTTCTTGATCATGTTGCGGAGTTCGCTTTCATCAATATCGAGAGGCACCCAGCGCATGATGTTTTCCAGGCCCGATGAAGCCAGAACGTTAGAGATGCTGTAGCTCATGCCCAGATTGGCGCTGACGGTGCGATTGAATACATGCTCTTCGGTGAAGACGGAGAAAACGTCCGTGGTGGCTCCGCCGATATCGACTCCGACGACCTCGATGTCCTCCTCTTTGGCGATCGTCTGCATGATGTTTCCAACGGCCGCCGGGGTGGGCATGATGGCCACCTGTTTATGGTCCGGGCCCTGGGTCCATTCCATGAGCTTGTCATATCCGGGAGCCTGCTTCATCACATGCTCCATGAAGAGGTCGTGGATCTTGTCCCTGGCCGGGCCGAGGTTTTCGGTTTCCAGTTTGGGGCGGATGTTTTCCGTAATTATGAGGTCAACCTTATCCTTGAGTGTCTCCTGGATCAGGGATCTGGCCTCTTTATTGCCCGCGTAGATGACGGGAAGTTTGAATCCCGTGCCGAGGCGTGGTTTTGGATCGGCACCGCTGACGAGTTCCGCCATTTCCACCACATGCTTGATCGTTCCGCCATCCTCGCCGCCGGCCATGAGGATCATATCCGGCCGCAATTCGCGGATGCGTTCAATTTTCTCGTGGTTCATGCGTTTATCGTTGCTGGCAATGAGATCCATAACGATCGCACCGGCTCCAAGAGCGGCACGTTCGGCGCTTTCGCCGGTCATGGAGGCCACGACTCCGGTGACCATCATCTGCAAACCGCCGCCGGCTGAGGATGTGGAAACATAAGCGTCCACTCCCACATCACCCTGGCGGGGGATCACAAATTCACCGTTCTCCATGAATTTGATGTTTGGGTTGCCATATTTGAGCCGGGCTAGTTCCTCAAGCTCGGAAGTGGCATTGATAACCCCTTTCGTGACGTCGTTAAGCGGCTTCTCCACGGTTGTGGGAGCCTCGCCGCGGATGGTTTGGCGGTATTCGCCGTCCACCCACTCGATCAAAATTGCCTTGGTCGTCGTACTGCCGCAGTCGGTGGCGACAATCCTCGTCAGGCGTTTCTCATCGTATTGCATTATACCTCCGCTTATTCAGCTATTTATCTCGTTTCTTGAATATTTTATGGAAAAATTCCCTGATCTTGTTGCGTCTGCGCTTGCGTTTGAGCCGGGAATTCTCCCGGCGCTCGCGGTTCATCTCTTCGTCCAATTCGTCAATGCGTCTGATCAGACGTTTATAATATTCCTCATCCTGGATCATCAAAGCAAAGGTCTGGTATTTTTGGGAGTCAAAGATCATCTCGGCGAAGGGCAGGATAAAATACATACCCTGGCTGGCAATGCCATGCAGGGGATGAAAGGATTCAAAGAAAAGTATCCCCGCAGGGCCAAGCCCCCTCTCGGCGATGAATCTGGCCACCTTCTCGATCATGCGGTTTGCCTCTTCTTCCGAGACGGAGGTCTTGTATTCCTGATAACCTTTGTTCATCAAACAGCTCTCGCGGCAGTCATTACAATGATCTCTTTTGCGCCATTATCCCGGAGGAGTCTGGAAATTTCATTGACCGTCGTACCGGTGGTGAAAACATCGTCAACGAGGATGATCCTTTTGCCGGCAACGGCAGCACCTTTATATAGGACAAAGGCTTCACGAAGATTATGGAGCCTGGCCTCCCTGCTCAGGTTTGTCTGGCTGCGCGTGTTGTTTTTCCTGTAAACCAATTTTTTGTGCGGTATTCCCAGTTCTGCGGATATTTTTTTGGCGATAATCCAGGACTGGTTGTAGCCACGTTCCCGCCTGCGGACATGGTGGAGCGGTACCGCCATGATATAATCGTAATACCTGCCGGGGTCGTTGTTGGGGGTTATGCCAGTCATGGCCCGGGCAAGAAACGCGGCCGGGGAACGCAGGGAATCATATTTGAGATGGTGGATAAGTTCACGCACCGGAGTTTGATACACAAAGGCGGACCTGGCGAGATCGAAATAAAACTCTGTTGTGGAGCAGGTCTCGCACTTTCCATCCTGCAGGGGTCCGCCACATTTTTCGCAGTAGTTTTCCGTGATGGTCACCAGCATGTCCCGGCAATTGTCACACAGGATCTGGAAGGAGGAATCGATCCTGTTGTTACAAGCGAGGCAGACGGGCGGAAAGAAAAGTTTGTCAGCCTGCATCAAAATATCTTTCGATCGCTGCAATAATCCGGGTGCCGTCATTGCTTGTAACTTCCTTTGTGGCCGCTCGTTCCGGGTGGGGCATCATACCCAGGACGTTGCGTTTTTCGTTGCAGATCCCGGCGATATTATCCAAGGATCCGTTGGGGTTGTATGCTGCGTCTGTCCCGCCGTTTTTGCCGCAATAGCGAAAGATGACGCGCGATTCATCCTGTAAGGTCTTAAGGCCATCCTCATCGATGAAATAATTCCCATCTTTGTGGGCGATGGGGATATCCAGAACAGTATTGGCCGGGATTCCCCTTGTGAATGGGGTATTGGGCTCTTCCACACTGATGTATTGATGCTGGCAAATGAAATCAAGTCCACTGTTCATCAAAAGTGTTCCCGGCAAAAGTCCGGATTCTATGAGGATCTGGAAACCATTGCAGATGCCCAGTACAAGTCCGCCTTTGTTGGCAAAGTCCAGGATTTCATTCACTATCGGCGAAAACCTGGCCAGGGCTCCGCAGCGCAGATAATCCCCGTAAGAGAATCCGCCGGGAAGGATCACCAGGTCCGGATCCCCCAGGTCATGATCCTTATGCCAGATGAGCCTGCTGTCGTGGCCCCGCCGCTCGAAGGCTTGCTGGGCGTCATTGTCACAGTTCGAGCCCGGAAAGGTGATCACGCTCACTCTCAAGCGGGATCCTCCCCCACCGTCTCCAACGTGTAGCTGTAATTTTCTGTATTCGGATTTGCCAAAAGATCGTTGCAGATCTTTTCCACTTCCTGTTCCACTTGCCGTCTTTCCGCCTCCCTGAACCTGATCTCGATATATTTGCTGACCCGGGTTTCAAGCACCTTATCGTATCCCAATTGATGCAGCGAATTGGTCACGGCTTTTCCCTGCGGATCAAGCACGTTGGGTTTGAGAGAAACGTATATTTTGGCAAGAATCATTGGTTTCACCTTTGTTTATATAGATTTATCAAAATCTTAGAGATTGACGTTTTAGTCAATAGTTTTTTTGATACAGGTGGCATTACGCATATATACAATCAGATGGCAATCTGAGGATCCGGAGATTCAATTCACCTTGGCAGGCGGCTCTTTGCCCGATACGACGGCAATGGCGTTTTCCGCTGCCAGCATGGCCATCTTTGTACGCGTTACCACACTCGCCGAACCGATATGCGGCAACAGGACCACATTGGAAAGTCCCATCAATTGCTGTGATATTTGGGGTTCATTTTCATAAACGTCCAACCCGGCCGCGGTTATCCTTTTCTCTTTCAAGGCCTCGGCCAGATCCGATTCATTGACGATCGGTCCACGGGCGGTGTTGACTAGGACGGCGGTCTTTTTCATCAGGGCAAATTTATCCGCGCCGATGAGATGCTTGGTTTCGGGCGTCAGGGGGGCGTGGATGGAGATGAAATCGGATTTTTGGCAAAGCTCCTCCAGATCCGCCTTCAGGTAATCGGAAGGGAATTTGTCCGCGTCAGCGCCGGGATCGTGCCAGAGGATCTTCATGTCAAAACCCCTGGCGCGGCGTGCCACGGCCTGCCCTATCCTGCCCATGCCGATGATCCCGAGGGTTTTGGCATGGATATCCACTCCCAGCAAGAGCATTGGCTCCCAGCCGGAGAATTTTCCTTCGCGAACAAAACGGTCGCTTTCCACGATCCTCCTTGCACAGGCCATGATCAGCGCCCAAGCCAGGTCGGCAGTGGTTTCGGTCAAAACCCCCGGCGTGTTGCAGACCGCTATTTCCTTTTCAGAGGCGTATTCAACGTCGATGTTGTTGTAACCGACGGCATAGTTGGAAATGCACTTCAGGCGGGTCGCTGAATCCATCAGATCCTTGTCGATGCTTTCTGTAAGCATGCATAGCAGGGCGTCCGCGTCTTCTACCATTTCCAGCAAGCGCTGTTTCCCAAGGGGTTTATCCTCCTTGTTCAGCACAACTTCAAAAACTTCCGCCAGCCTGTTCAGGGCCGGTTCCGGGATCATTCGGGTCACCAAAATCCTGGGTTGGGACATATTTACCTCCATCACTTACAGGATATCACCGCTTTGGTATGACACTTTCTATGTTTGCACTGCGAACCCAGCAATTCGTTCCTTCGCCGAGTATCACTTGGGACAGGCTGTCCGGGGCTTCCTTAACTTTGAGGATATACCCCTCGGGCAATATCTCCAGCCTTCTCTGCAGGGAAGGCGTGGCAAAAACTTCTGTATTTTCCCTCATCACAACAGCCTTGTGGTTATTCATGAAGCGGTGTTGTTTGATCAGCAGGGCGCTAAAGAAAGAAAGGAACAGCACACCCGTTATGCTCAGGATCAAGATGGGAAGCCCCCGCTCCTTCTCGGGCGGATAATGCAGCAGCCAGTGCAGGCAAAGGCTCATCAACAATGCCAGAATGAGGGTTATAACCGCGAGCCTGTTCAACGAAAAGAAATCATATATGTCCAAAAAGAGCCGCGTAAGGTATGGCGTGGGTTTTTTCTGTGATTCTTGCGGAATGAGCGAATGCACATAGTCGAGGTTCTGTTTGGCCAGAGTATGTGCGGAATTGAGGTTCTGAGCGCGTAAAAACCATAGAACAGCCTGGCCAGTGTTGCCAAGATGGTAATGGCAAACACCCAGGTTGTAAAACAGATCAGCGTTTTGGATGCCCGACTCGGCCTTGAGCTGCAGTTTGCTTAAGATCTGCCGGCAATCTGTCTCTTCTTCAAACTCTGTTGAATAGGCGTTCAGTTGTGCCCAGACGATCAGAAAGAGAACAAGGCAAAGAAGAAACCGTGATACTTTGTTCATCATTGCCGCTCCTCGTTGCCAGGATTGTCTTTAAATACCTTGCGCCGGATTTTACGTACAAGTCCGGATTTCATTTCCTGCTTTTGGATCCGGCTGAATCCCTGCACAACCGACCTCAATCTGGCCAAAGCATCCGTTAGTGACGCCGCTTCATTGCCTCCCGGCATATAACGAGCTTTCTGGCAGAGAAGCAAAAAATCCTCCAGTTCAGCCACCAGATCCTGGGGTATGCCCTTTTCCTTGAGCGCGGAAAGCAGTTCCGGAGTAGACAGGCTTTTGGAAATTGAATATTTGTTTGCCAGGAAGTTCATCAGCCCACTCTCCGCCAGGGGATAAAACCTGGTGGACATGTTCATGACTGCGTCTGTGGCCTCCCGCAGGTATTTATTCAGGATCCGGCTGGCCTTTTTTTTGGTGTAGGCGTTGGGATCCATTCTTCTGATGTTCCGTTCCCGGGAGATGTAGCCGGATATGAGGAGGGATATGGCCAATACACCGAGAAAGATCCAGAACCAGGGTTGGGAGGCATAGGGCCTGAAATCAGGATAATCAGCCCTGGCGATGAGTGGATTGAGGGTTTTCGGTTTTTCTTCCTGGAAGAGATCTGAAAAATAAGAAAGCACATTTCCGGTTTTGACGCTCAGCTTATGCTTGGGGCCTTCAAATTTGCGATAAACCCCCTCCGAGGTGTCAAACCAGCTGAAGGTATAACCCGGGATTCCGAATTCGCCAGTTGTCTGGGGCAAAAGCGTGAAATTAATGTAGCGCGAACCCTGGATATCGGTGGCAAGTTTATCCTGAAGGGAGGGCTCTGAAACCTGAAATTCTTCCAGCGCCGGATACCCGGGAACGTTGAACTGGCTGAAATTCCCCCGTCCAGATATCTTTACGGTGGAAGTTAGGGCTTCCCCGAGGGAAATTTTATCTGTGGAAAATTGCTGGCTGACCGTGAAATCTCCAACTGCCCCCGTGAATCCCCTGGGTTTTCCGGCAGGCAGTGCCCTGACTTCGATCCAGGTGTTCTCAGAACTGAGCGATTTGTTCAGAAAACTAAAAAACCCAGTGAAATTAACCTTCCCTGCAAGTGTCGGAGCCCGGAGCCGCCCAGTGGCCTGAGGATACAGGGTTACCTTCTTGATCAGTGCGCGTTGAAAGCGCTCCCCTTCATACATTATATCTTCATATTCCAGGCTCTTGGGTTGTTCGAGAACAGCCTTCCCATAACCCTCATAATCCTTCTCGGACTCAGAATAAAATGACTCAACCATCTGGTTCGTATAAAGATAATAGGAAATTATCGCCGGTTCCCCCAAATACACTCTCTGCCTTTCAGGAATGCAGAGAAGCAAGGAAACCCCATTGGTGCGATCTCTCCTGTAAAACCCTCCGGAATATGGGTCATAATAAGGATCCTGGTTGTACTGGCCAGGCGGCGAAGAAGGGCTATCCACAACTTCAACTTCCAGGGGATCCGTGTTATACTTTATTTTCCCAATGTTTATGCTGAAGCCAGGGATTACGTAAGAGCCCGTCCTTTGGGGGGTGTAGTGATAGGTATATTCATAGGTGTGGCTGCTTGTCTTTTTCCAATTGACGATCGATGTCTTGCTGGAAGAGGAACTGGTCACATTACGAAAGGAAAATCCAGGAATTACCGGCGCTGAGGGTGCTGAAAGGCTGAGCTTCTGGTCACTGGTGATGATCAGGACAAGCTGCAGCTGCTCGGAAATGCTGATCACCTCCTTGCGCAGAGAGCTTCTGACGCTGATGGATTGCGCTGCGAGCCCCGTCGCGATGAGGGCCATCAGCAGCAGGAACAGCACTTTCTTGGTCACCACCATCTTTCCTCCCGTTGCGGGTTGTCACTTTTACTCCGCTTTTGTCTATCAAACAACTCTTTCTGGTCAAGCGCGTCAAGGATATTTTTGTACTGCTCCCTGGTATTCGCATCCGAGGATCGCTCTTCCTCCCCGGATTGCTCCTCTGTATCTTTTACGTCATCATCGCCGGAATCTTCATCCGGCGGCGGGGGAGGATTATAGCCCTGGCGGTTCAAGACAAGCTCATAGTTGGATTTTGCTTCCTGGTCATCAGGATCAAGCAACATTACCGCTTTATACTCCTCAAGGGCTTCATCAAGTTTAGCGTTGCGATACAGGGCATTGCCCAGATCGTAATGCGTGCCGGGGATCCGGTCATCCTCAAGCACGGATTTGCTAAAGGAATCTTCCGCCTCGGAAAAGTTTCCGCTTTTATAAAAGACCTTGCCAATGCTGCTCTCAGGGATGAAGTCACCATCTTCAGCTAATTCCCCGCTCCAGATCCTTTCCGCGGATGGGTAAAGCTGGAAAGAATAATAACCTGAGGCCAGGGCGTGGCGCAGGGCGCGGGGGCGGAAAACAAGTTCAAACAAGAAAAAAAGGGCTGTCAGTATCATCAAGGTGAGCAAAACTTTTCTCACCAGCAAAATCCTGGCTCTCTTCATGCCCGCCTCCTCTTTTTGCGCAAGGGCAGAATGAGGCTTTCCAATACAAGTATCAGAAGCGCGATCGCGGCAGGTATGGCGTATTGATCCCTGAGCAGGCTGATATTCCTGCTGCTTGCCCTGCCCTTTTCAGCGCTGTAAATACTCTGCAGTATCATCTGCAGCTCACTCTGTCCCGGAGTGACGGAATAGTATTCGCCATTGCCGGCAACAGCGATCTCCCTGAGAGCCTGTGAATCAAGCTTGCTGAAAGCTTTCCTGCCTGTCCCGGCCTCTTCAATCCAGGTTCCTTTCTCGGTGCCCACGCCCATTGCGTATATCGTGATGCCCGAAGCACCCAAGCGCCTCGCTTCCACAACCGCTGAATGCTCCAGATCCTCGCCGTCGGTTATCAAAAGCAGCATGTTGTTCCCGCCTGAGACCTGAAAACTCCTTTCAGCAAGTGTGAGTGCGGCCCCGATATCAGTTCCCATCCGCACCGCGGCATCGGTGGTCAGGCTGTTCAACACAAGCGAGACACTTTCATAATCATCGGTAAGCGGGCATTCCAGGGTGGCGTTTCCCGCAAAGGCAATGATCCCCACCCTGTCACCTTCAAGTTTTTTGATGAACGAATCCGTCTGAAGCTTGGCCCGCATCAGGCGCGAAGGCGTCATATCCCGGGCATCCATGCTCCTGGAAATATCCAGACAGATCATAATGTCCAACCCCTGGGAGGATAGATCCCTTTCTTCATAATCCCATTGCGGCCTCAGCAGGGCAAGGATAATGAAGACCAGAGCCAGGATCGCTAGCCCGATCTTGAAATAAAGATAGAATGGCGAGAGGCGCGCCAGGTAGTCCCCTTCAAACTGGGGTTCGGCAAAGCTTTGGAAGCGCTTCAGGCGTTTTTTCCGGAAGAAAAGCATGAGCAAAACCAGCGGGACCAAGATCGCCAAAAGAAGGAGGTTGTGGGGATAATACAGGTTCATTGCGTCACTCCGGAAACACAGGCATAACTAAAAGGCGAAGCAGCAATTCAAAGACCAGCAGGATAAAGGCTATCCAGAGCAGGGGCATGAACTGGTCGTCCCAGATATAGCGAACCCTGGTGTCATATTTGGTCTTTTCCAGGTCGTCGATCTTTTCCATTATGTCCTCAAGCTGCACACGGTCACTGGCATTGGCGGCCTGGCCAGTGCCCGTGATCTGTGCCACTTTGTCCAGAGTTTCCATGTCCAGTTCCACAAACACCTTGCCGTAATAAGAGCCAAAGCGCGGATCCAGCATTGGATAATCGACGTAAGAGTTGCTTCCCACCCCGATCGGATAGACCTTGATCCCAAATTCCCCGGCCATCCTGGCAGCACTTATGGGATCTATCTCCCCGGTGTTGCTAACTCCATCCGTGATCAGGATGACTATCCTGCTCTTCGCGCTGCTGTATTTGAGACGGGCAACAGATTTGGCCAAACCAAGGCCTATGGCAGTGAAGGAGGCCTCCTGATTCACCTCCAGGCGTTCAAGCTGGCTTAGAACAGCATAATGATCGAATGTAAGCGGACTCTGCGTGATGGCGTATTCAGAGAAGGCAACCAGGCCAAAACGGTCGTTGGGGCGTTTCCTGATGAAATCCTGGGCAACGGAAACTGCTGCCGACAGCCGGCTTTGCGGGGCAAAGTCCATTGCCAGCATAGACCCGCTCACGTCGATCGCCAAAACAATATCCACCCCCATTTTGCTGATATCCCTGACCCCCCTTCCCCACCGGGGCTGGGCAAGAGCCAGGATCAGGCACAACAGGATCAGGCCGCGGAGTATGGGAAACAACAACCTCCAGATCCTGTTTTCCCGGGCAACCTGGCGGAGCAGGGTAATCCGCGTGAACGGCAGGCGAAGTTTGCGCTCGCGGTGATGATGCAGTTGCAGCCAAAGAAGCAGGGGGATCACCAGCAAAGCAAGCAACCACCAGGGTTCCGCAAACCTAAGCATTGTCCGCGCCTCCGGAAGCCAGTTTCTTTCTGGCTTCGATCACCTCAAAATCCCTCAGCCAGGAACGGAGCCAACCTGCCGCGTTTTCCACTTCCCACGGCTCAGGAGTGTGTTTGGCAAACTTAACCCTGTCACAGTATTTGAGGAATTTGATAACTTTCGGGGCCTTCTCCACCCAGATACGCTCCGTGACCCATTGAATCTCAGAAGTTGTCATCTCAACCGCGGCAAATTTGTATTTGCGTTCCAGAAATTTCCTCAGGATATATGAAAGCCTGTAATGGTAAAGAATGTATTCACCCCGGCTGATCAGATCCTCCGCGTCGAGTTCCTCCAATTGACTCAACGCTGTTTTCCAGGATGGTTCAGGTGGAACGAGCTGCTGATCAAATACTTTGTTCGGCTGCGGGGCGGGCTTTCTTTTGCCGCGGCGTAATAGCAGATACAGGATACCAAACCCAAAAAACAGAAGTAGCAGTAACAAATACACCCACCAGGGGATCTGGAAAGGATATTTCTGAAGGGGTTTGATATCCACGAGCAGTGTGTCTTCAGCAGCTCGCACAGGAATTATATTTATGCGAAACCGGTCTGTGTGGTATTTCTTGCCATCCGGGAAATCCAATATCACTTCCAGCTTGGGAAAACTGTGCGAACCCGGCAGCAGGGGCGCCAGGGTAACTTTCAGCCAGGCAGGTTCCGGTCCCTCCTCGATCCTTTCCACCCCGAAGACGTGGAAATTGGTGATCGTATCCGGCACGGCGACGCTATCCAGGGAGACGTCGGAAGAAATGTGCAGCTCGAAGCGGTCGCCCACACTCAGGTCATCCGCGCCAACCAGGCTTTGCCTGAGGTTCACGGCCGGCAGGGCAGCCAGCAGAGCCAGGAGAAGGATCAGGAGACCGGTTTTCTTCATCCGCGCCTCCACCAGCGCCTCTTGCGCCTCTCAAAGAAATCCCTGAGCACGTCAATGTGGGAATCCTTATTGCGGATCAGGACATGATCCACATTCATCTGCCGCAAGTCTTTTGCCAACTCTTCCTGGCGCTTTTTCACCAGAGCGGAATATGAAGATCTGATCCTGCGGTTTGAGCTGTTCACAAACAGCACCTCATTGGTCTCCGGGTCATAAAGGTTCAGCACACCGGCGGCCGGAAGTTCCAGTTCCGCCTCATCCAGCACCTGGACGGCTATCACATCATTTTTTTGGGCCAGGACCTTAAGAGGCTTGTAATAATCGCTGTCCATGAAATCCGAGAGAATGAATATCACCGAGTGTTTCTTTAATATCTGGTTGGTAAAGGTAAAGGCCCTGGCCAGCGAAGTCCCCCTGTGTTTGGGTTCCAGATAGAGCACGTCCCGCAAAATTTCCAGTGCCTTGTTCCGCCCCTTGCGCGCAGGCAGGTATTTTTCCAGTGCTGCGGAATACATGATCAGGCCCACTTTGTCATTGTTTGAGAGCGCGGAAAAAGAAAGCAGGGCAATGATCTCCGCCAGACGTTCCTTCTTTTGCATCCGGACCGTTCCGAAATCTTGTGAGGCTGAAGAATCCACTATAAAGAACACGTTTAGTTCGCGGGTTTCCTGGTACTTTTTGACGTATGGCACTCCGAGCCGTGCAGATACATTCCAGTCTATGTCCCGGTAGTTATCCCCGGCCTGGTATTCACGCACCTCGGCAAACTCCAGGCCCTGGCCCTTAAAGCTGGAGTGGTACTCGCCACTGAAGATCTCGCTGACGATGTTTCGGGTTCGGATCTCGATCCTTGAAACCTGGGCAAGGATCTCTGCCGGAGTGCGGGAGGGCATGTTCCTCCTTTATGGTACTTCTATTTCTTCAAATATGCGGGTTATGATCTCTTCCGTGCTCACCTGTTCGGCCTCAGCTTCGTAGGAAAGGATGATCCGGTGGCGCAGCACATCCTTGCCCACGGCTTTGATATCATCAGGTGTCACATAGCCGCGGTGCTCCAAAAAAGCGTTCGCCCTGGCAGCCCGGGCCAGGAAGATCGTCGCCCGGGGCGAGGCACCGTATTGGATCAGACCGTTCATCGAGGAGATCCTCGGATAGCGCTGGGGATGGCGCGTGGCCTGGATGAGGTGCAGGATGTAATCCTTGAGCCGCTCCTCCATATACATTTCAGCTATGACGCCGCGCATATCGTCGAGCTGCTCCGGCCTCAAAACCTGCCGGACGCCCAATTCCCTTTCTGTCACCATTCGTTCCAGGATCAGGCGCTCCTCATCAAAACTGGGGTATTTGATCTTCAATTTCATCAGGAAGCGGTCGATCTGAGCCTCGGGAAGAGGATAGGTACCCTCATGTTCGATGGGATTCTGCGTGGCCATGACGAAGAACGGGCGGGGCAGCGGATAGGTCGTATCCCCGATCGTGACCTGTCTTTCCTGCATCGCCTCGAGCAGCGCGGATTGAACCTTCGAGGGCGCCCTGTTGATCTCATCAGCCAGGATGAAATTCGCAAAGATGGGACCCTTTTTGGGCGTGAATTCGCCGGTTTTCTGATTGTAGATCAGGGTTCCGGTCACGTCCGCCGGAAGCAGGTCCGGGGTGAACTGGATCCGTTTGTAGGAGGCGGCGAATGCCTGGGACAGAGTGCTGATGATGAGTGTCTTGGCCAGACCCGGCACACCCTCGATCAGGACGTGCCCATTGGCAAGCAGCCCCACCAGCAGCCGGCTGATTATCTCGTCCTGCCCCACAATAACCTTGGCGATCTCTTCGCGCAGGGCATCCAGAATCTCCGAACTTTGCATTACCTTGATGTTAATCAATTCAATATCCATTGGGTCTCCTTGCAAAAATTTGCCTGAAATAAAAATCGGGAACAGGATGGTCTCCATATTCCCGATAGCTTCTCAAAACTCATTATTGATTACAAAATCATACCAGATGTATCCGCAATTACTTGGATACCGCTTTTTTCACCTTGTTCGCCTTGAGGCAGGATGAACAGACGGTCATCTTCTTCACGCCGGATTCGGTCTCAACGCGCATGACGTGCAGATTCGGGTAAAAACGGCGCTTGGTGGCATTCAGCGCGTGGCTGCGATGATTGCCGACCTGGGCTTGTTTTCCGCATATATCGCATATTCTTGACATTTTTATCACCTTCCAGAATTCTTCTTTGTATCCAAAAAATTCACAGCCCCTATTTTGACAAGGATTATTTCTGCCCCGCCATCCAAAAACGCGATCAGAGGTATCCACCCGCCCCTTTGGCGCGTGGGCACGGGGCGGATGGATCTCCATCGTTTATATAGGCTTTCCCCCTGAATTACTTCAGGAGCAGCATCCTGTTCGTGGCGCGGTAGCTGCCGGCGCTGAACCTGCAGAAATAGATCCCGCTCGCCTGCGGCTGGCGCGAATCGTCCCTGCCGTCCCAGACCCGGGAGTGTTCGCCCCGCTCCAGATCGTCCCGGACCAGGCGCCTCACCCTTTCGCCTTTGACGTTATAGATATCGATCCTCACGGGTGCGGGTTTTTCCAGAGAGAAGCGGATGGTGGTTTCCGGGTTGAAGGGATTGGGGTAGTTACCGTACAGCTTTGTCACCAGAGGAACGGGTTCTTCGGTCCCGACCCCGGTGTAGGTGAATTCGAGGGTCGCGGGCTCGGATTCCCCCGTGGGATAGATCCCCACGACTCCCGCGGTGTAGGTCGTGTTCGGAACGAGGTCGGCATAGGTCCAGGTGAGTTCCTCGGTATTGCCCACCATATCGCCGTCGAGGTAGACGTCATAGCTATCCGGGAAATAGTCATGCGCGGAGGTTGGTGCCTCCCAGGTCAGGATGCCCGTAACGGCATCTGCGGCCAGGTTTACCGGCGACTGGAGAGGCAGCATCTGCAGCGTGAAATCGATATCCGGGGTCGTCTCGCCCGCGGTGACGGTCACATTGGGGATGGGATCCGCAAAATAACCCGTCAGGGAGGCGCTCACGGTATAGGTGCCCGGCTCGATGATGATCACGTAATCCCCGTTCTCGTCCGGGACGCCGCTTTCCGTGTCCGCGGTGACGACCACCTGGGTGACCTCGCCCGGGCCTTCGGAGATGCTCACGTTGCCGGAGATGAAACCGGGATTGGGCAGGGTCACGGGCCCGCCCGAGAAGCAGCGGATGGAGCCGTTCCGCCCGCCGACGATCATCTCACGGGAATTATCCGCCGTAATGTCCTCGATCGCGCCGATCGCGTCGACCGGGGTGCCGGTCCAGAGCGTGGAGAGGATGTTCCCGGATGTGCCATCCATGAAATAGGCGGCGTTGCTTTGATAGAGTGTTCCCACCATAAGGTCGTTTATGCCGTTCCCGGTGAGGTCGCCGCCGTTGGTCAGGTACCAGACGTTGTCCGCCGTGGCCTGGGACCAGATGTATTGGCCCGTCAGCCCGCTGACCACCGCGGCGTGGGGGGAAACGTGGCCGATGGCGATATCGCTGTAGCCGTCGCCGTCAACGTCCCCCAAAACCTCGAGCTGGATGACCAGGGACGCCCCCGTCGAACCTGACCACAGGGTTCCGCCGTTGGTCGCGTTCAGGGCGTAGTAACTGCCGTTGCCCAGGAAGGATCCGGCCATCACGTCCGCGATGCCGTCGCCATCGACATCGTCGATCTGGGCCAGCGCCCAGATGGAGGTCCCGGCTGGCTGGACGGACCATTCGATCTGCCCTGTCGCGCCGTTTATGCCGTGCACGTAGGCCTGGGTCTCGGCTTCGTTGGAAGCTCCGGCAACGGCGTCGGGAACCCCGTCTCCGGTGAAATCCGCCACGCTGATAACGGAAAATCCGGGACCCATGACGTAGCGTTCCCAGATCATGGAACCCGTGTCCCCGTTGATCAGAAAGACCCTTTTTGGGCCTTGTTCGTTGAAATCGTCGCCCGTCGCGGCCAAAACGTCCGGGATCCCGTCAGCGTTGAAATCGCGCCCGGCGTCCACCTGGTAGACCGCTCCGCCGTTTCCGTAGATATTGGTGTGGAACTCCCAAAGCTGATCCCCGGTTTTGCCGGAATAGGCGCGGACGCTCTTGTCCCCGCCGGAGGTTCCCACGACGACGTCCTTGATCCCGTCCGCGTCGAGGTCCTCGGAAATATAAAGGCCACGGTAGGAGGAAACCGGCCCGGAATAGATGTGCTGTTCCCAGATCACATCGGCGATGCCGCTGGAATTGCCGTTGTAGGCCCGCACGTAATCGTCCTCGCCGCAGATCACCACGTCGCCCAGGCCGTTGCCCCAGATGTCCGGGATAGCCTTGATCGCGCGGATATTCGGAGAAGCACCGTCCTCGATCTGATAGCTCCAGATCTGGGCGCCGATCGAGAGGTCGATCGTCTGTCCGAAGCCCGCCAGGTCGATCGCAACCTGCGGATCGTCCGGGTCGTTGCTGCCGAAGGTGGCGGTGGATGAGATCAGCCCCTCGGAACTGGGTGAGAACCAGATCCTCAGGTCATATTCCTCCCTCACAGCCAGTGTTATCGGCAAGGATACTGAGGAATCGATGTAATAATCCGGGTGGGAGAAAGCGATGCTGGAGATCACCAGATCCGTCATCCCCTGGTTGCTAAGCGTGAAAAACCTGCCCGTGTCGGCGTTCAGGCGCACCCCGCCATAGTCCAGGCTGGCGGGCAGGACGCTCATGTGGGCTTCGGAAAACACGCCGTAGCCCAGCAAATCGACCGTTTCGGCCGGGGTGAGGGGATCGTTGGAATGGATCGTCATCACCTCCGCGTATTCGCCCCAGGTGTCCGGAGTGAAGGACAGACTGACGGTGACGCTTTCATCCGGCGCCAGGGTGTCCGGCAGAACGGCGTCGGAGGCAAAGGCGTCCGAGGAGAAGGTGATCTCATCGATGACCAGGTCGCCCGTTCCGAAATTCGAGATCATGATGTCCGTCGTGGCCGTCTGCTCGAGGATCACGTTCCCGAAATCGTATTCATTAAAGGAAACCGCGATCTCCGGCGTCCCGGTCCCGGTCAGATCCACCTTGTAAAGCGTGCTGGGGGCACTCAGGGGCCCGGCCACATACCAGAGGTATGTCCCGTCGTAGACGATCCCCGCCGGGCGCTGGATCTCCGAGGCGTGGCTTTCCAGGACCGTACCCTCATCGGTGACCTTGTGGATCATATAGGCGTTGTAATCCACGATCCAGAGGTTGTCCCCCTCCAGGCATATATCCCAGGGCTGGTTGTCGGGAGAGGTGAATTGCTGCAGGACAGTACCATCGGAGCTAACCTTGTAGACCGTGCTGGGGTCGGGGTAATAGGTCATGGCCCAGAAATCCCCGGCGTCATAGGCGATCCCGGACATATAGTGGTCGGGAAGGTCGAACTGGGAGATAAGGTTTCCCGTGAAATCGAGCTGGAGTGCGGTGGCCGGTACCGAAGGGGAGGTCACGTGGTCCGTGACCCAGAGATACTGGCCGTCATAGGTCATGCCATAGCTATCGCCCATGGCGGTGCTGTTGAAAAGGAGCGTTTCCTGCCCGGTCGAGGGGTCGAAGCGGAAAACGCGTCCGCCTTCCGAACCGTAGATGCCGTAATAGATATAGGTCCCGTCAGAGGCCATGCCGGAGGCTTTGCCGCTGATCGGGTAGGATCCCACGATCGTCCACTCCCCGAAAGCTAGGGAGTACGATGCCAGGATCAGGACCAAGATCAAAAAACTTTTCATGATAACCTCCATAAAAATGTTCTTTGCATTGTTAAAATATATTCCTATGCACTTACTAAAAGCCCATATGCTTCTTTCTTGTCAATCTCTTTTTTCCGCGGCGAGTGATTGCGGGGAAGGGGTTTTTTTGTTTTGGAGGATAATCTGCCCTCCATATATATAGAGGGGAGCTTTTTTTTAAAACGCCGGCAATTCGTTGGCCTCGCGCTGAGCAAACGCCGGATCAGCGGGAAGTCAGCGGGTGGCGGGATGGAAGTGGGTTGTTCAGGAAAAAGAGTGTTTTTCAAGTTACGCGTTATGGGTTACGCGGAAATAGATAGAACTCTGAACACCTGATGGCCTGATCAGCATGATCTTTTTTCGTGGAAGGGTGGAAAGGTGAAAGGGTATAACCCCGTGTACCGGCGCTTGCCAAAGAAAAAGATAGAACTCTGATCACCTGATGGCCTGATCAACAGGATCTTTAAATAGATCAGGGATGAACAGGATTAAAGGGATGATCAGGATCTTTGGTTCTAAATGTGAAAGGATGGAAAGATGGAAGGGTGGAACCCCGGTTGAGGAACGTCCGGGGTCCCCGAAAAGGAGCACAGCGAGTTTTTGGGGTGATCAAACGTCCTCGTTTGACATGCTTCGCGGAAGCCTTCAAAAAGCCCTGCGGGCTTTGACAGGCGGGGACACCTGTCGTTCCTGACACGACGCCTGGGTTCATCATCCGTCAAATCCGTGATATCCGTTGAATCCGTTGGTGGATTCCGCAGGATTGGAATCCTGCGCTACGAGGGCCTCAGGAGAGGTTTTGCGGGATGCGGATGTCGAAACGGGCGCCGTGGGGCTCCACGTGGTAAAAATCCATCCTGCCCAAATGCTCCTGCACGAGCTTCTGGCATATCGGCAGGCCCAGGCCCGTTCCATTGGGTTTATTGTATGTCACAAAAGGTTTGAAAAGATCCGGCACGACACTTTCCGGGATGCCGGGACCGTTGTCGATGACGCTTATCTGCAGCCAGTTCGAGGCGAGTTTTGCCGAAATGGTTATTTCGCCATGCTCTTCGAGGGCTTCAGAGCTGTTCCTCAGCAAGTTAGTGATCACCCGACGGATGCGTTCTTCATCAAAGTAAACCTGGTCGTTGCAATTATTCTCGATCTTCAGGCTGATGTTCCGGCCTTTAAGCGAAGCTCCGTAGGTATCCTTCAGGTCCTTGAGGAATTCGCCCATGTCAACCTTGCGGATCATCATCTCATTGGGTGTTCCCTTCACGTAATCCAGGGTTTCGCGCACCAGTTCATCGACCAGTTTCGTCTGCTTGATGATACTCTCGGTAAATTCAGCGCTATCCGGAAAGAGGCTTTCAATGAGTTGCGCGGTGAGCACGATTACGGTCAGGGGGGTCTTGATGTCATGAATGATCTTGCTGGCTGTCATCCCGATCGCCATGAGGCGGTTTTTGCGGATCATCTCATTCATCAATTCAGTGAATCTCTCGTTTGTTACACGCAAGCGGCATGAAAGGATACGGATCAGGTTGAACATCACCGCCGGCTGGGAAAGGCTCAGATCGATGAATTCATCCTTGGGTATTTCCAGCAGTTCCGTGTTTTCCAAAGCGATCACCTTGGCGGAGCGGGGCTCGTCGTTCAGCAGGCTCATCTCGCCGAAGAAATCATCCTTTTCCATCACAGAAAGCTGGGCGAACGGGGTTTCCGAACTCTCCAAAGCCTTGTTTATCTCGACCTTTCCCTTCTTGATGACGTACAGGCAACTACCGGATTCATTCTCCAGCACTATGGAATCGCCTTTCTTATATTTGACGGTCTTCAGGTTTTTGGTGAAATCCCGGACCTTTTCCTTGGCCAGGCCGGTGAATAATCCGATCTTTTCTTCTTTTTCCTTTTTGGAACTCATCCGATCTCCCGATCAATTATTAAAAATCGTTTGAGAATTAAGTATTTGGGAAGGGCGAAATAAGTCAACTTATTTTTTGCGATACGTTTTTGAACGTTCATCTAAAGCACATTCCCTGTATATTATCCCAAATTCCCGGCGGGTAAGGTGTTACTTCTTGAGCATCGCCTTGGTGAAGGTGCGGGAGGGGATCTGGATATCGAACTCGATGCTGTCCACGTAATACTCCGTGCCCTTTCCTTCCTTGAGCTCGTCCTTGAAGAGGACATGGCGGGGATACCAGCGGTCCCCCGTTTTGGCGACGTCCGAATATTTCAGGGATTTGAGGAGTTTCCCGCTCTTGGCGTAAAGCTGTTCGTAGAGTATCACGTAGCGCTCCTTGTCCACGTGGATCCTGGCCTTGTGGTAGGCAAGATCCTCCTTTTTCGCCGTGAGGATGAGGATCCAGCAATCCCGCCCGTCGTAGGTCGTTTCGCCTTCGATGACCGCGGAATAGCTCTCCACAAGCTCGGTCTCCTCCATGAAATCCTCATAGGAGAGGTCGCTGCCCATCACGGACTGCTTGAGCATGTTTCCGGATATCTGGACGGTGCGGTCCGTGCCGGGGTCGTAGATCCAGAGGTTGTCCTCCACCTTGAGCATCTTGGTGCCCTTTTCGCGGGGCGGGGCGGTGTATTCAGTGTAAAACCTGTCCGTTCCCTGGGAATAGTTTATGGATTCGACCGTCCTCGAGCCCCGCCGGCCGTGGATGACCATGCGGGTGACGCTTTTGGCGGTGGATGAGGTGAGGTTTTCGTCTATGGCGCGCAGGATCGATGCGGGATCCGGCTCCGCGGCCCAGAGGGCGGCGGCGCAGAGCGCGAGGATGATCAGGAATATGATCTGCTTCATGTTTCAAGCTCCTTGAAGAGTTGGGAGGTCTGCCGCTTGAAGATGGCGATCCCGGCCAGCGCGGCGCCCAGGACGGTTGCCAGGATGCCGGGGATGAAAGCGGTCAGGATCACCTCCGCGTTGATTTTTGTATTGATGATATTGTTCGCGGCGATGGTGGTGTTTTGGCCGTAGGCGGTCATGTCAAAGCCGTTTTTCTGGAAATAGAGGCTGACCAGGCCGCCGAGAATGATGCCGATTATGGAGCCCACTATGCCGATGACGAGGGCCTCGCCCAGAAGGGAGCGGTAGACGTGGGCCTTGCGCTCGCCGATGGCCAGGCGGACCCCGAATTCGCCCCAGCGGCGGATGCCGTTCATGAGGCCGGAATTCCAGAGCACGATGCCCAGCAGGATGACGAAGACCAGGCCCATGATCCCGAGGGATTCGTCCATGACCTTCATGAAATAGCCGAGGTTGTTCTGCTCCATCATGGTGAGCATCACGGGGTCAAATTCGCCGTCGCCGGAGAAGCGGGAGTTGAAATCGTCACGGAGTTCGCTGGCCTCGCGGTCCCTGTATTCCCCGTGGCGGAAAAACCCAAGGATCTCGCCCGCGCCGCCGGGCATGTCGAACATGGAGGCGACATCCGAGATATCAGCGACCACGGCGCCCGTATCGAGGGCCGAGATGCCGAATTCAACCGAACCGGAAACCTTGAAGTTTTGCATGGCCATGGCGCCGTAGACCGTCGAGCCGATCAGGGTGACGGTGTCTCCCAGCTCCAGGCCGAGTTCCTCAAAGGCATTGTGGCTGATCAGGATCTCCCCCGCCTTGTTGGGCACTTCGCCCGTGACGAGGGAGCTTTCGAGCTTAAGGCGCTCCACCTCTTTTGGATCGTTCAAAATATCGATGGCGAAACCCGCGACATCCCCCTGCTCGCGAGTCAATCCTGTGGAATCCGGAACGTCCAGCAAAGCGCCGAAGGTGACCCTTCTGACCCATTCCAGCTGGGGATAGGTATCCTGCCATTGCGCGAGTTCGGGGCCGATCTCCAGCAGCGCGGCGTCGATGGGCTTGAGATTGATCATCTCCGCGTAGGAGCGGGTCACGACCTTGACGTGGCCTGTCTGGTAGCTGGAATTGTGGTCGAGGAAACTATCGATGTAGCCGGTGATGAAGGAAAGCATGAAGACGAGGATCGCGATCCCGACAGAGACCAGGACCAGCGGGAAAAGATAGCGGTGGCGGTCACGGAAGATCCCTTTGATCAGAAATTTCAGCATGGCGTCACTTCCCTTTGAGCACTTCGGTCACCTTGAGCCGGGATATCCGGCGGGCGGCGAACCAGCTCACGATGACGGTTATCAGGAGGATCCAGAAGACCACGCTGATCATGATCGACGGGGGATATTCAAACTTGATCGCGTCCGTGAACCCGGCAACGCCGAAATCCTCATATCCCTCGGGCATGACGTAGCCGGTCCGGGCAAAATGGAAGAACAGGGGAAAGCCCAGGATCGCGCCGAGGATGATCCCGAAGACGCTGTAAAGCGCGCCCTCGACGGTGAAGAGCCAGATGATCCGGCGCTTGGTCATCCCCAGGGCGGAGAAGGTGCCGATCTCCTTGCGCCGCTTGAAGAGGGCCAGGGCCTGGGTGTCGAAGATGGCGATCATCGCCAGGAACATGATCAAGCCGTAGATCATGTATTTGGAGAAATTCTCCGTCTGCATGATCTCGTCCAGGTAGGAAAAGTATTCTTTTTCGGTGATCCGGCGGAAACCGTCCACCTCGAGGGTGGCCAGCTCTTCATCGGCAAAGACGACCGTCGTGGCGCTGTTCGGTAGCTGTTTGAGCTCGCGCAGCTCCGCGAGATCCATCCAGACGGTGTTCATGTCCAGGTTCGGCACGGGAATGCGCATGACCTCCACCAGTTTGAGGTCCAGAGTGTTGAAAGCGCCCTGGCTGTCCTTGACGCGCATGGTGAAGACGTCGCCCTCCTCCAGGCGGGTCGTTTTGGCCATCATGGAGCCGATCACGCAGGGGACGTAGCCATCCGCCCTTCCGGCGAGGACGCCCGTGGGAAATTCCAGCAGCTTCTGATCGTGGGGGATGCCCTTGACGAGCGCCGAAAGCTGCCTCTGATGGGGATAGATGACCGCCGGGGAAAGCAGGGTCGGCACGGCCTTTCCCTCCTCCACGGCTGCCTGGATTTCAGCTCCGAGGGGCGCGTGGCTATCCTCCCAGGTGAAGGCGTCATAGGGGTCATATTCATCCGAGCGGAGCATCCCGGAGGCGAATTCCCACTCCTTCTGCTGGGTCTTGGCCAGGGCGATCCAGCTGTGGTACATCGCCTCCATCCACACCATCCCGATGAAGATGATGGCGATCACAGCCATGTTGATCAGGCTGCGCCAGCCGTTGCCGATGATGTTCCTAAGCGCCAGTTTGAAGATCATCGCTTGCCACCTTGCCATCGACCAGTTTGACGATCCGCCTCAGGTATTCGATCACCTTGTAGTCGTGGGTGCTGAAGATGAAGGAGGTTCCCAGCTCTTCGTTGAGCTTTTGCATCGTGTCCAGGATGTTGTGGGAATTATCCGTGTCCAGGTTCGCCGTGGGTTCGTCCGCGAGCACGAGCTCCGGTTTCTTGACCATCGCCCTGGCGATCGCCACCCTCTGGCATTCGCCGCCGGAAAGCTTGGCGGGGCGTGATTTCACCTTGTCCGTGAGACCCACCCATTCGAGGGCGTCCATGACGGCCTTGCGGCGCTCTTCCGGGCTCATCTTGAGCAGCAGGAGGGGGAATTCCACGTTCTCGAAGACGTTGTAGACCGGCAGGAGGTTGTAGGTCTGGAAAATGAAGCCGATATACTTGCTGCGCAGGAGGCTGGATTCC